>NZ_JABEPJ010000052.1:0-627 GCF_013002825.1 Pseudoalteromonas sp. NEC-BIFX-2020_002 | reverse complement strand
AGTCTCAAGTGCTTTTTACTAGCTTGACTAGGCTTATCGCAAGTTAATACGTCCTTCATCGCCTCCAACTGCCAAGGCATCCACCGTGTACGCTTAGTCACTTAACCATACAACCCAAACGGGTCTTGCTTGGTCTTTGTTACTTATGCTGCCTTGCTATCAATTTTTGCTTGGTTACATAACACGTTATGCGCCCAGCAACAAAAATATCAGCGGCGTTGCCTAAGTATCAAATACACGTCGCAATACTAAATCGTTAGATCCAGTCATACGTTAGTGACAGTTTAACTTCGCCAGAAGTTAATATTGAATACTAAAGTAGATACCAATCAATCATTTCAAAGAAACAATTAAATGGCACTGAATGATACTGCTATCATTCTTTTTTACTTTTGAAAACTCTGTACAAATAACAATGTTATTCATACGAATTTTATTATCAGCTTTTCCAAATTTTTAAAGAGCATATTAATTAGTTAAACCCAAAGGGTAAAACTAACTAACAATCATCTGTGTGGACACTACGAACAAATAAGTTCTAAATCGTATAAGGAGGTGATCCAGCCCCAGGTTCCCCTAGGGCTACCTTGTTACGACTTCACCCCAGTCATGAATCACTCCGTGGTA
>NZ_JABEPJ010000006.1:0-235386 GCF_013002825.1 Pseudoalteromonas sp. NEC-BIFX-2020_002 | reverse complement strand
AGATACACCGTGTACTAAAGCTACTAGCGGAAAATTGTAAGCGTCAATCCATTGAAAAAGAAAGTGACATTTGCCGTTTTAAAATAGGAAGTTACGCGATCAATGTTCCTTAAGAACTAAGGTATGAATAGGGACTACATATTGAAATGTGCTTTAATTGTAAAATGATTCCTTGTATTACTGTTGCCTTGGCATCGTTTATTTTTCGATGCCTCTTCTAATTAAATCATCATATTACCTGCACCCAGCCAGTAGACTCGTAAGTATTTAGCCAACGGTACATCCTCTTTTTATTTAGGAGATAATCATGGGTATTCATCACATCACTAATTTAATGCTATGAAGTGCTCAGTTATTTTATTTTGTGTACATACGACGTATGAAATACCACTCAAATATAATGTATAAAAGCAAATAGCTATGTGTACTGTCAGTGACAGCACAATAGGAAAATTAACTTTACTTCACCAACATTCGAGTAATTAAAGTAATAAGCAATTGTTTGTCTAGAGGTTATTTTCAGTACTAACAGCATTTAATCTACTGTCATAGCTCTACTACTAAAAACTTTAACTGGAGAGCGTAATGTCTATTTATATTTTAATATGAGTACACGGCTAACCCTATTAGTAAAAGTTCAGGTTAATTAACATCCACCAACTAAAATCGATTGAAATATCCATGTTTTAGATTCCGAAACCAAAAAAAATAAATCTCAATAATTTGATTTAAAAGGTTTTTAAATGTCTATTAATTCATTGTTAAATATTTTTGTTGATATGTTTGACTTCGAAGTCTATTCTGGGTGAGTACATTTCAATTGCTATATTTGTATACTATAAAAAATTGAAATGTAGGTATGGGGAGAGCTACATAAGATTTAAAGCCTGGGAGCATAAAAATAATGACAACTAAATTTACACGGACCCTCGTTCATTTCGCGGTTACTAGCGCTATTGCAGCGACAACAATGAACGTTTACGGTGCGGATCAAACATCAACAGAAACGCAGGTACAAGCTAAAGAGCCTACTATTGAGCGCATATCAGTAACAGCAAACAGGCGATCACAAGATTTACAGGAAGTATCATCATCAATTACTGCATTAGGAGAGGCTGATATTGCTCGTGCAGGTATTATTGATGTTACGGGACTTGAACAAGTCGTTCCTGGGTTACGCATGGGATCATCTGGCGGGGAAGTACGCCCAGCAATGCGCGGAGCACGCACCAACGAAGTAGGGGTTGCAGGTACAGGTATTGCAGAGCAAATAGTGGGGATATTTCAAGATGGTATTTATGTACCTACAACATCATCAGGCTTAGGAGCTCTTGTTGATGTGCAGCGTATTGAAGTGTTACGAGGACCACAAGGAACTCTATATGGCCGCAATACATTTGCAGGTAGTATAAATATTATTACCAACCAACCTGTTTTTGACGATTTACTGGGGAGTATAAAAGTTGAGACGGGTGGTTATAACCGAAGTGCCTATGAAGGTATTATAAATTTGCCGGTAAGTGACACTGTGGCAACACGTTTCGTTGTGGCATCTGATCGCCATGATGGTTACATTAATAATTTAGTTATTCCTGGCCCATCTGATGATCTGCGTGAGAAAAACCAGTTCTATGTGCGTAACGTTACTAAATGGGAGCCAAATGATGCTTTTAATGCAACAGTACGCTTTGATTATGCGAGGAAAAACTCCAATTCAGAAGCTATTTGGGGTTATCAACAAATAGCAGGTTATCAAGTAACTGAAACGTCGCCTGCCTCAGGCGTGTTCAACCCTGAACCAGTTATTACACCTGGGCATATTTATCAACCAGGTGATGCGCAACGTGACGATCTTGGTCCTTATGACGTTTATCGCAATGGCTTTTCATTAGATAAACAAGAGAGCTTTTCTACAACAGTTGCACTTGAATGGTATACGGATTTTGCTGATGTGAAATGGACAACGAACTATTCAACGCTCAATGGAAAACAGTATTACGATAACGACTATAGTGATGGCGGCCTTGATTTTGTCGGTGGGTTCGGGCGTCAAGATGATCAAAAAACATTATCTTCTGAACTTCAGTTTGCATCAAACAATGATTCCGATCTTTCGTGGATTGGTGGGCTTTATTACTTTGATCAAGAAGCTGATTGGAGTTGGTTATCCCATGCTGATACAACAGGTGATGGTATTTCAGATTCAGTGGTTGTTCCTTCATGGGGGAATCCTGATTATGATCCGCATACCGCTAAATCATTTGCGGCTTACGGGCAGTTGCGTTACCAAATTAATGATGAGCTACGTATTGTTGGTGGCCTGCGTGTAAATAAAGATGATAAAACATTTACAGGCGAAACCATACCTGATTGGGACGATTCAGCATTGTTATACAAAGCGGCAGCTGAATATGATGTAAGCAAAGACATCATGATTTATGCAAGTGTAGCAACAGGGTATCGAACAGGAGGTGCTAATGACTCACGTGTTGTAGCCCGTGGTGCAGATCCTCTTTATGACAATGAAGATGTGATTTCTTACGAAATGGGTATGAAAAGCTATTTACTTGATGGGGCAATGCGTTTAAATCTTTCTGTATTTATGAATAAGTACGATGATGTAAAAGCACAGTTATTTGCTACTTCATGCAACGACACAACAACGGGGGAAACTGTTCTAGAGTGCGTGTCTGCTGGCAGTGCTACTACGTTTGAGTATTATGAAAATGGTGGCGATATTGAAACTAAAGGCCTTGAAGCAGACATTCAATGGATACCTATTGATAATTTAACGCTGACAGGCACGCTGTCATTACTTGATAGCGAGTTTGCGGATGGTTTTGCTGTTGGTAATGAGCAATTACGCCCATTGTTAGGGCTAGGTAATCAAGGTGGCCGCCAAGATATAAATGACAATAACAGCCAATTTAGTTTTGCAGGGTGGCGACCAGCTATGGCACCTGAATATAGTATGGGGCTTTCTGCTCGTTACGAATTTAGTTTAGGTGGTGAGTCGTACTTAGTGCCATATATTCAAATGAATTACTTAGATGATTATTACGCATTTGATACGAATATACCTGAAGTGCAAGTAGATGCGCATTTAATGGCTGACGCCCGCTTAACATGGTACATAAACGACAATGTACAAGTAGAAGCCTATGTTAAAAATATAGGTGACAAAGCAATACTAACACGTGGCGTAGTTCATTCAAAAATTGTAGATGCTCTGCCTGCAAACTCAGTTCAGGCGAATTGGAATAATCCACGGACTTGGGGAATGAGCGTAAAATATCAGTTTTAAATTACTCAGAATATAATCATTAACTCAATATTAGCCAGCTATTACTTAGCTGGCATTTTGCATATGGGTCCATGGTTATAATGAAAAGCATCGCATTATATGTGTTAAGTGTCCCTAAGCAGAAAGTGTACTATTTAACTCTGGCTAAGAGATTTATTAACAGATTAATTTACGGTCTGAATGTCAGGCAAGTTACTTTTAATTAACCATCTTTTATAACCACATGGATGTAGATAGATAGCGGGCGTGATCAATATGTTTAGGCCACTAGGTAAAATGTCACGTAGCGATTAATCCCCCTAGGAAGAACCCTTTGGGCAGCGCATATTTGGCATTTATACTGCGTTATCGCCTATTTATGGGAGCAACCACACGACATAGGCGCTGCCTTGCCTAAATACCAAATAGACTGCTGCAAAATCAATCACGAAAGGTCAACACGCCCTAGGTTAACAGATCTTAGTTTTTAAAGTCATTTTATTGAATAATAGAAATTTTACTTAGTAGATGAAAAGAGGCAAGAATGCGCTCACAGAGCGCACAAAGTGAAAAGAGTTAAAGATCAAACTGCTGATTTAAGGCTAAGGTGTCAAATTGCATCACTTCACTGGATATTTGATTATCGGTGATGCAAATAATACTGAGCATCTGTTGACGAACACGAATGTGTTTTGTATTAAAAGTTCCATCCAATGTCCAACACACCACAGCTTGATTAAGGTGTGCATCAAACTGAACTGTTTCTAGCTGTGCATAGCGTCTACTTAGTGTTTGTGATAGCGCGAGATGATGATCAAACAGTGCATTTTTAGATTGTATTTCGTTATTACCTGCAAGCACAACCGTTGCATTTTTAGTGTACAGGTCTTCAAAGTTAGCTAGGTGATTCTTTTGCCAAATTTGCCACCATGTATCTAATACTTGAGCTGTTAGGCTTGTTAGTGAACAAATAGCACTAGGGATCGCGTGGAAGGTGGTTGGATGAAGTTGATTATCTAAATCGCTCACTACGATAGGATCACTTTTCGGTAACTTTGGGATCACTGTAGTATTGTTTATAACGCTCTCGCTACTGTATACATTGCTAGCAAGTAACAGGGTATCAATTACGCATTTTACAGACTTGATAAATGTACCGTTGTGCTTTATTACAAATGATAAGCGTACTGGGTTTTGCAGCTTTTTAGGCTGTAAAACGAGTTGTAAGGTTTCAAGTTCGCCGCCCTTATTATGGGTTTTACTGAGTAGTTCTGATACCCCATATTGCGCTAAAAAGCAGAGCCAAAGAGGGTGTGCTTGTAGTGAGCCCATGGCTGTAAAGTGATGTTGTTGCCAGCGGCTACTGCGCAGTAGTTTATTGCTTATTGTTTGAATATCCGCTTTTGTATATAAATCGATAATTGCATTGATCATGCATTTACCTCCTGATTCTGGCTATGTAGTAACTGCGTTTTAAATAAGTTTGTGTATAAGGCTATCTCATCAAAAACGGTCACCTCTTCAATGATCTTTTCGTTTTTGATACGTAAGTGTGATGCGCCTAAAAGAAAGTAAGGAAGATTTTTCAGCTTATTTAATTCACTACTTTGTGGATTAAAATGTCCAGCGAGTGACCAGCGTATAGCAATATCGTCGCCATCATTTTCAAATGGTGTAATAGCCAGATGATCAATCGTTAATTTTGCGTCAGGACAATTGGCAAAAAACTGTATAAATGTGCCATTCATTTGCGCAAGACCCCTGGCCATTCTGCCACTAGGCCATTGTTGTGTGGCATTTAAGCTATAAAACTCGTGTATTTTTGAAAATTGTTTTTGATTAAATAAAGTGTCGAGCCAGTTATGAGCAAAAGCTGCATGATCTCCTTTTAAAATAGGGGTGCTTGAAGTGCGGTGCTCAATTGCTTGTACACGAAAAAACTCATCTTCAAGCCATTGCATATGCTTTTCTGTACTTGGTATTTTGGCCATGTGTTTGGCTACATCGATAATATTTAAGCCAAGTTGCTTAACCAAAAAACCGTTATCGCGTACGAGCCACTCTTTCACAATTTGATTTTTATAACAGACGCAGTCAGCAATTGTTGTGACGCGACCTGTTTTATTTGTAGCAGGGCCAAATTCTGAGTTGCCAGTATTTGTCATTACACTACTAATCAAGTGCGATGAATAGTAGTGATCATTTTCTTCTTGTGAAAAAATGACATTTTCGCCAATTAGGCTCCTATCAGGGAATGCGGCAATGGTTTTAAGTGTGCCTTGAATAACATCTTCAATGTTTTCGCTGTATCCGCCAAGAGTAAAAACAGGACATATATCAGCGTAATAGCGATAGCATAATCCAATGTTTTTTTGCTCCCAAATACGATGCGTTATCCGTAATATATAATCAACAATATCAACAAATTCCTCATCAAAGCCGACAAGCGCTTGCTGCTTTTTAATTTGCGGATTTAATATACTAGATAAAGGCAGCCAGTATGGTTGGGTTATAGTGCTATTTGTGTTCATTAATACCTCTTAGTTAGCTGCAGCTATTTTATTTTTCATTTGCTCGAAAATATCAATACCCATTCCATTAAGTAAGTGAGGGATATCTATAGCCACCCAGTTTTCTTTTAAAACGCCGTTCTCGCAACGCCAAAAATCCATAACACGCGGGAAAAGCTTATTTCCTGATGCAGGCAAACCTAACCAGTCATTACCTGTGTGCGTACCATACATATGCGGCCAGCCGCCAGTAGCAACGAAGTTATTGTGGCTGATCAAACACAATGTTTTATTAATCCCACGATCAGGAAAGGCTTTCAAAAAGGGCGCTTGGTGATGCTCTCTGAAACCGCTAATTCCCCGTGTTGTCCCTATCGCTGCAGGACCATACCAAATGAAATCTGGGTGCCAATATTTTTCAAGGTTAATACTGTATAAATCTTTCCCGTCATATCGGCCAAGTTCGCTAAGCATATCAATCACAAGTTGTTGATTGGTATTGCTTAGTTCACTGTCTTTAGACGATTTTAGAACGCCATCAAGGGTCGAAGGTGGCATAATTAAACCGCTATACCCCAAGCTAGGTCGAAGTGGATTAACACCAACTTGATTCATTACATCTATTAAGTCTAAAAAAGTAAAAACATTTACAATTTGGTTGTTCTCAAGTTGAGCCATTTCGCTATAGCGAATAAAAATACTTTTGCCACTAGGAGGAATGCCGCAAAGTGGTTTTACAAATGTGCCGGTAAAATAACCCGTAGCACATACCCACTGCTGCTTGTTATATTCGCCTTGGATAGAAATAAATGGTTTTCGCTCAATATCAGGTAATGAGTTTTTAAGCACACCAAAGTAGTTATTTATAACATTTTTTTTTGAAGTAATAGGTGTAAATGGGTGGCTTACTTGCCACTGAACGTTATCAGCTAATAGCGCTTGATTTTGCAATTGTGCTGCACTGAAATTTTCAAAAAGTTGTTCTAAAATATTCATTTTTTCACCTTATACAAAATATTCAAATAACATTAGAGACGTGAAGGTCAATACAAAAAAACCAAGAAGCCAATAATTAATTGAATCGAACTTACCTGGGACTAAATACCAGCCATTTTCTTTCTCGGGGCGCTTTTCGTCTTTAAACACTTTTAGTTGACCTTTAATTGTGTACTCATTGTATTCCTGTTGAAAACCATCAATAGCGATACTTAAAGCTATGCTAAATACCACACAAGTGAGAGCACCAATTGCGCAGTACCAAGGCCATGCTATATCGGTATACAATGCACATAATGCGACAGTTACAAATGAGATCAAAGTGCCAATGAGTAGACCTTTTTCGGTTGCATGTTTAGAGAAAAAACCTAAAGCAAACATGCCAAGCTGAGCACCCACAAAATAAGAACCCACTTTAGTTAGAATTTCTAAAATTGAGCCTTCACTATAAAGATGGTACATAATTGCAGGCACAATGATGATGATTGCCCAACCAAGAGTGAATAAGCGAGTAGCCCCCAAGTAATGCGCATCATTTTTATCGGGGGCAAAGTATTTTTTGTAAAAATCGATAGTACTAATAGTCGAAAGTGAATTAAGCGCAGAGTCTAGGCTGGACATAGATGCAGCCATAACTGCAGCAGCTATAATTCCCATTAATCCAGGGAGGCCGTAATCCGCTGCAAACTGTAAAATAATGAGGTTGTCATTTTCAAATGTACGCCCACCATAGTAGCTATAAAACAACACACCCATAAAGATAAAAAATAAGTAAATAAAGAACGCAATAAAACCCATTAGTAAATACGACTTTTTGGCATCACCAATGTTTTTAGCTGCAAGAGTACGCTGCACCATCATTTGATTAGTGCCGTAAACGGTGATGTGATAAAGCGACATAGCCAATACCCCAGACCAAACCGTGGTAACTTGCGTAAAGTCGAATGAGAAATTAAGCGGGTCTAGTTTACCTTGTGTTTTTAGCTCACTAAGCGTTGAGCTAAATGAGCCATCCATCGATGTTATTAATGCATACATAATAATGCCGGCACCTATAAATAATATGGCGGATTGAATAACGTCAGTCCATATGACCGCCGTTATCCCTCCTAGCATGGTGTAAACTAGCGCAATGATAGTCACTAAAAATATGGCTGTAACTACGTTTATATCTACGATAAAAGCGAGGACTAAAGAGGTTGCATATAGCACAGCTGCTGAGCCCATTGTTTGTGAGATGAGCCAAATAGTAGAAATTAATATACGCGCCTTTTTACCAAATCGTCTTTCTTGGTATTCATAAATAGAGGCCACGCCAGCATTATAAAAAAATGGAAAAAATAAACATACAACGGCAACAATCACAAGAGGGTAGTTTAAATGTATTGCAATAACAGACAGGCCTTCTTTGTAGGCCCATGCAGGTGCACCTAAAAATGTCAGCGCACTGACATAAGTTGCTACCACAGATATACCGATAGCCCACCAAGGTGTTGTTTTTCTGCCAATATAAAAATCATTGGCACTACTTACTTTCTTACTTATTACAAACCCCAGTACTAGGTTTGCAAAAATGTAGCCTATGAGAATGCTCCAATTTAACACTCCAAAATCATTCATAATTAATCCTGTTAGATTAGGTATTACGGGCTGAATAGCCTATTTATACTTTTTATTTTGAATCATCATGAATCACTTTGACTTCGAAGTCAATTGTCATTAGTATTATTTTAAACCAATATATAACTCACTATTAACAGGCTTTTCATTACTTTTGAAATAACATACATTCTGAGAATAGGTATTTATTTTAGTTCAAGAGTATAAATTTGACTGCGCAAACATTAAGGCAACATCATGATAGACACAATTAATAATAAGCAATTTATTCGTCAATTTCATGCCGCACTGGAAAAAACACAAGGTAATGATTTAAATGATTTATTTAATAATTATATGGCTGATGACTACCGTTTCAAAGGCGTTCATCCTTTTAACGAACTAGACAATATTAATGGAGTAATTGAGCAAGTTTGGCAGCCTTTATTTCATTCTTTTAAAGCATTGCAACGCCGCGAAGATATTTTTATTGCAGGACAAAGCGAAGCCGATGGTGGTGAATGGGTGATGAGCATGGGGCATTTTATGGGGCTATTTGATCGTGATTGGCTCGGTATTGCACCTTCTCATAAACTAGTGACAATTCGCTACGCCGAATTTAACTGCGTTAAAGACGGTAAAATTATTCAAACTGGGTTTTTTGTTGATATTATAGGCGTAATGCTGCAGGTAGGTTTAAATCCATTACCGCTCTCTACAGGGCAATATTTTACCTATCCTGGGCCGCGCACTCATGACGGAGTACGTTTAGGCGCCGGTAGCGAAGAACAAAGCACACGGACAATGAACTTGGTTAATCAGATGATTGATAACCTTACTGCATTAAATCAAAGTGGTGTAAATAGTTGTCCCCCAGAAGTACTTGCTAAAACATGGGATAAAAATATGGTTTGGTATGGCCCAGCAGGGATTGGCGCAACGTACACAATTGAGCGATACCAGCAACAGCATATGTATCCTTTCAGAGAAGGGTTAACCGGTAAAGTATTTAATGGCCATACTTGCCGCTTTGCAGAAGATGAATATGCATGTTTTTTTGGTTGGCCTAATTTAACAAATACGGCAATCGGTGGTTTTTTAGGGTTGCCAGGAGCAAATACACCAGCAGATATGCGCGTTGTTGATGTGTATCATCGTGAAGGTGATAAGCTGGTGGAAAACTGGGTAATTATTGATTTACCTTACTGGTTAAAACAACAAGGTTTAGATATTTTGCAACGCACACAAAGTATCGCTAATCCATATATGTAATACCGAACGACTTAAATATTTAATCATTACCGCGGGCTAAATAAAGCGCTAACTGCGTTAGTCATTTATTATGTACTACTGCATGCATGAAGGAGGTAAAGCAATGCAGGAGTAATTGGCGAGAACAACGGCATGCCAAAATATCAACCTTGTTATCACTGTATTTATTTGTTGCTATAAATGGTTAGTAATTTAACACGGTTGGTATAATTAGACTGAAATAGAAACGCTGTAACTTACAGCGTTTTTTAGATGTGAACAGTCAATAGATTAAGGCGCAAAGTTTAAATAACGGGCTTTAGCGAGTTCTTTCATACGAGCGAATACATTTACATTAATTTGATGGTAAACATCAAGTATATCTATTAACACCCAGTTTTCACGAATAAGGTTGTTCTCTATGCGCCAAAAATCAAGGCTACGCATTGTTATTTTTTGATTGGCCGGTGCGATACCTAACCAGCCATCATGGCTAATAGTCATATTCATTCCTGGCCACGCAGTAAAACCAACGTAGTTTGAGTCGCCAAATAAATAGCCTTTACTTGCGTCACCAATTCGATTGGGGAGAGCATTTAAAAATGGGATTTGATGCCAATTTCTAAAGCCTTTAATACCGCGAGCAGTGCCTATTGTGCTTGGTCCATACCAGCTACAGTGAGGATGCCAAAACTGTTCAAGTTTCATTGCAGGTATACCGCCTTGAGCATAAAAGCCGAGGTGATGACACATATTGCCAACGACATTCAAGCTTCGCGTTGCTTGCGCTAGATTGTAAGGGGTGTTGATAAGTCCATCTTGCGTTGCAGGTCCTGGCACATGCCACTCTTTACCTAAACTTGGCGAAAGCGGCCAAACGTTAGCTTGAATCATAACTTCAGGAATATCCCAAATGACTTGAGTCTCGACTACTTTGTTATTTTTTATACGGTAAAATTCATGAAAACGCATACTGACTTGATGGCCTGTAGGAGGGATACCTAACCACGATTTTTCAAATGATCCGGTATAGTATCCGCAGCAACCAACCCAATCAGATTCGTTCAAAGAGCTACCTGCCATAACGATAGTGTCGCGACGTTCTAGTCCTATAAATGCATCGGCAAGTGGTGTATACACTTGCTCAATTAGTGCGTTTGGGTTTGCTAAGGTTTCGAACGGGTGGCAAAGTTGTATTAAAGCATCTTCTGCAAATAGATTGGTGACTTTTGTTTTTAGAGTATTTATATCAAAGTTATAAAGCGAGTCTGTAAATTCTTTAATTAGTTCTTTATTTTTATTATGAGTGCTCATGATTTTGTTATGCCTATTGTCTCTTCAAATTGACTACGTAATTGCTTAGCACCACTCAATAAAAAGCTGTGATCAGAGCCTAATAAATAAAAGCTTACACCAAGTGATTGCCAATGATTTAGCTCACTTAGGTTACCAACAAACATACCGCAACATTTATTATGCCTTGCTGCGGCATTTGCTATTTTAGTCACTGCGTCAATAACTGCAGAGGCGCTTGGGTTGGTTTCTCCCAGTGAAATAGTTAAGTCCATTCTGCCAATAAAAATACAATCAATTTCACTTATTTGACAAATAGCATTGATATTATCAAGAGCATCGGCATCTTCTATTTGCGCGATAATGCAGGTGGATGACTTGTTAGCTGCTAAGTTATCAGTTAACGCATGCGTGGTGTAACCGGCAAAGCGACTTGAGCCTGCGTAGCCCCTGCCGTTATTACCATAAAAGCAGTTTTTAATAATAGCGTTAGCTTGTTCAGGTGATTTAATATGAGGTAAAACTAGGCCATCAGCACCTATATCTAAGCCACTAAGTAAAGTAGCGTGATCGGTGTTGTTAACGCGAATAAGAGTTGGCATATTTTTAGTGCGCGCTGCCATAATACAACTATCTAAATCCCCCCTATCAAATGGTGCATGTTCTGCATCTAAGCACAATACATCAAGATCAGAATGAGCAAGGACCTCGGTATTATGATAGTGAGTGCTTTTTATAAATGTGCCTAAAAGAAGTTGTTTATTATTTAATTTTTGCTTTAAGTTCATTGCGCTGCTCCTAACCAATCTAATAGTAAAGTATTTAGCGTGTTGCTCCTTTCAAGAGGTACAAAATGCCCACACTGACCCAATAAAATTAGGTCGCTATTCGGGCAGGCGCTATGCATCATTTTTTGTACGTCGCTAGCGCACAGTGGATCTTGTTCACCACCAATAAAAAGTAACTTTTTATCAGTTTTTTCAATCACTTTTAATGTATCTTCCCGAGTGGCAAGTGCGTGCAGTTGCGCGCTAAAAGCGTTGAGCCCTAATTCATTTGCCATGTTTAAAACTAATTGGCTATCTGTATGCTTTGACTGATAGAAATAGTGAGGTAAAAAATCTTTATTTAGTACATCAGTCAAACTGGTTTGTTGTGCTTGATGTATTTGTTTAAGTCTAATTGCGAGACGTTCTGGTTTATCAGCCAAGCAGTTACTTGATATTAAACATAGTGAATCAATTAGCTCAGGATTTGATTTTAACAGTGCAAGCGCAATAATTCCGCCCATTGAAAAACCAATTATAGGTGCGGGTTTTTCGATCAGTTCTTTGGTAAATTCAACCATTTCTGCAATCGTTTCTTGTTCAGAAATAGGAATAATATGAGGTGTATATCCAGCTGTTTGAAGTGCATTTACTTGCATTTCAAACATACGATGATTACACAGTGTACCGGGTAAGATATAAACAGGATTTTTGGCCACAAAAATGCCTTAATTTAACGTTGTTTAATAGAGTTCCCCGTAATTAATGAGCCTGTAAAAACGCGTGCCTCAGCTGCTGCTTGTGGGTTTTCAATACGTTCCATTAAAATATCAACAGCGGCTTTAGTTAGCTGTTTCATGGGTTGTTGTATTGTGGTTATTTGATAGTTATACCACGCAGCTGCGCTGATACCATCAAACCCAACCACCGACACATCATCAGGGACGCTGAGGTTTAAGTTTTGTTTTATCTCATCAATTACACCAATCGCCATTACATCATTACTACAGATTATGGCATCGGGTAGGGGGTTTGTTTTTAACCATTGCGCCAGTGAGTTTCGAGCTGATTCATAGCCGTAATCGCCGTAAATGACCGGTGTATCTTGCACCTTTAGTGCTTGTAAATAACTCTCGGCAATTTCACGACGTTCGTTAGCTACATCAGAGTCATCTGGACCGGCAATAATTAGGTACGATTTATGGTTAGAGTTATGTAATAAATCAATTAACTGTTTAATGCCTTTCTCGTGATTACAACATACAGTGTTTGCACTCGATTCAGGCACATTACGGTTATACAGCACGATAGGCGTACTATGCTTAGCAAATAAATCCAAGCTTTTACTGTCAAAATGAGCGGCTAGAGCAATAACGCCATCTACTTGGAATGTCCAAATATTTTCAAGCAGTTCGTCGAGCTCGTCAGCATGATCAAGTGTAAAGAGCAGCACTCTTTTGTTATTCAGTGCTAATTCTTTATTAAGCTCAGAGAGTACCTCAGGGTAATTTAGATTTGCTCGCGATGAAAGAATGACCGCAACCATACCTGATTGTTTGGTGATCAACATACGAGCAATGGCATTGGGGCGGTAGCCCATTTCATTAGCCGTAGCGATTACTTTTTCACGGGTTTTTTTAGACACACTAAATCCTGGCCTAAATACACGTGATACCGCTGATTGTGATACACCCGCTTCGCGGGCGACATCATATGAGGTTACTCTTTTTTGCTGTGACAATGATTTATTTCCTATATCGTCTTAAACGAATGTCTGCTTGTTCTTTGTGGCCGGCGAACCCTTCTGCAGCGCATAAACGTGAACAATACTCTCCAACAACAACCGAAGCTTCTTCTGTTACTTGTTGGAAAGTGCATGTTTTTATGAATTTTCCTACCCATAGGCCACCAGTATAACGCGCAGCCTTTCCTGTGGGTAGTGTATGATTAGTGCCAATGCATTTATCACCATATGATACATTGGTTTGTGGACCTAAAAATAATGCGCCAAAATTTTGCATGTTTTCTTTAAAGTAGTCGGTATTCTTTGTCATTATTTGTACATGCTCAAATGCAAGATTGTTTGCTACCTGGATCATTTCTTCGTAAGTATCACATACAATTACTTCACCGTGATCTTGCCATGCTTTACCTGCAATATCTGCAGTAGGTAAAATAGTAAGCTGCTTTTTCACTTCTGCCATTGTATCTATGGCGAGCTGCTCAGAGTTTGTAAGTAATATAGCTGGAGAGGTTGGGCCATGCTCTGCTTGGCCCAGCAAATCCGCTGCACATAGTTCGCCATCAACACTGTCATCAGCAATAATTAGAGTTTCGGTTGGACCTGCAAATAAATCAATACCAACTCGGCCAAATAACTGACGTTTAGCCTCGGCCACAAAAGCATTACCAGGGCCTACAATCATATCTACTGGGGCAATAGTTTGTGTACCAATAGCCATCGCAGCAATTGCTTGTACACCGCCAAGGCAATAGATTTCATCAGCCCCAGCCATATCCATCGCTACTACAATTTCTGGTGATGGTTTGCCATTAAAAGGTGGCGCCATCGCGATAACACGTTTAACTCCTGCTACTTTAGCTGTCAAAACGCTCATGTGTGCTGAGGCTAGTAGCGGGTATTTTCCGCCAGGTACGTAGCAGCCAACGCTATCCATGGGAATGTGTTTATGACCAAGTGTTACACCTGGGAGGGTTTCTACTTCAACATCCTTCATCGAATCACGCTGAATTTGAGCAAAATTACGTACTTGGCTCTGTGCCCATTTAATATCTTCAATTAATTGATGATCGAGTTGCGCATAACATGCTTTGATTTCGTCACTAGAAAGCCTGAAAGACTTCGGAGTCCAATTGTCAAACTGTATAGAATACTCACGAATTGCATTATCACCCTCAGACTCAACACGAGAAAGTATATTTTCTACTATACCTCTTACTGATTGATTTTGTTTTTCTTTTGACTCTTTTTCTTGACCTTTTTTTAAATGCTTTATCATTTTTTAATCCTTATATAGTTATTTTTTGTATGTGGTTGATGAGACTTTCTGGTTAAATAATATCTTGCATCTGGGCTTACTCTAATTAATAATGACTTCGAATGCAATATAGATTTTAGGTGAAATAAATGGGATTTGATAAAACGCTATTACTTGGTAAAACTATTTTAATAACAGGAGCGGGGAAAGGTATTGGTAAAACATGTGTGAAAAAGTGCGTTGATGCTGGTGCGTATGTCATTGCTGTTGCACGCACAAAATACGATTTAGAGGTATTAAAGCAATATGCGCCATCACAAATAGAGATTTGGCCTTTTGATATTAATAGCGATATATTTTTTGAGCATTTACGAGGGCTTACTAAATTAGATGGTCTGTTAAATAATGCTGGTATTAATCGTGTTGCCCCAATGATTGAGCAAACAGACAACAACATCGATGATGTAATTTCAATGAATATCCGCAGTGTTTACCGTATTAGCCAAGCTGCACTACCTGCATTAATAAACAGTGGCGCTGGTGCGTTGGTGAATATGTCCTCTCAAATGGGTTTTGTCGGTTCACCTAATCGCACTTTGTACTGTATGAGCAAACATGCAGTTGAAGGTCTAAGCAAAGCACTCGCTGTCGAACTAGCCCCACAAAACGTACGTGTCAATACTGTGGCCCCCACATTTGTTGAAACATCCATGACAAAGCCAATGCTTGAAAACCCTGAATTCAAAAAATTTGTGTACGACATGATCCCAATGAAAAAAATAGCTCAAACAACTGATGTGGCTAATGCATGTGTATTTTTGCTAAGCGAATTATCGGCGATGATCACAGGAACAAGTATAAAAATTGATGGCGGCTGGACCGCACAGTAATTAATTAGGAGAGAATGATGAGTTTATTTTCAGAACGTTTAGTTAGATACGATGATTTAATTCCATGCAAAAATGCGTTTATTGATACGCGTTCGCCAGGTAGCGATCAAAAAGAAAACTTTACGATAATTGGACCAGGTGTTGCTGAAAATCCGAATCAGCATATTCATATTTCTATTGCACACGGTTTTAACATAGGTGGTGCTCGCCAGCCTGCAGGGTGTTTAAATTCACAACATAGTCACCTAACTGAAGAGATTTTTGTTGTACACAGTGGTTCGTGGGCCTTTTATACAGGTGTTGATGGTAATGACGCAAAAGTAACTTTAAATGAAGGTGACATTATTTCGATCCCAATGGATATTTTTAGAGGGTTTGAAAACGTTGGTGATGGCATCGGTTATTTATATGCGGTGTTGGGCAGTGATGATCCTGGTAGAGTGCTTTGGGCACCACAAGTTTTTGATATGGCAAAAGAGTTTGGTCTTATTTTATTAGAAAATGGCAGTTTGGTAGACACAACCTTAAATGAAAAAATCCCAGATAGTGTTCAACCAATGGCTAAAACAACTCCAGAACAAATTGCACAGCATAGAGTTATAACTGATGACGACCTTGCAAAAACAGTCATAAGAACATCTGAATTTAACTGGTGTAAAAACTCTTATTTGAGCCAATTTGAGGGGGTATTTGAAGCGCCTTTAGTGGGGAAACTTAATGCTGAATCCCTAATTAAAGCACAGCTCAATTGGAGTCATGGTTTTAATATTTCAGCATTAAAATTAATGCCTAATTCAAGTATTCCTTTGCATCAACGATTTGAAGAAGAGGTCATATTTGTTCAGCAAGGAAGTCTAAAAGTTGATCTAGTAAGTGAACAAATTATCCTAAACAAAGGGGATACTTTTTCAGTGCCCATCAATCAACTTAGAAAGTATAGCCATGAAAGTGGTGATGAATGCATCGTATATATAACCAGGCGAAATGATATCCCCAAAAACCCTAGCTTTAAATAATTGAGGAATATGACCACGGTTTTCAAAATTAGACACTGAAGTGGGTTCTAATTACCGTTCCTAATGCAGGGCCGTTAAGGGTGGGGAGTGCTTTTTCTTTTTAGAGTTTTAACATTTAGAATTGGTACGACCGAGTGGATTCGAACCACCGACACTTGGACCGAGTGATTAAGGGTTGGGAGTGCTTTTTCTTTTTAGAGTTTTAATATTTAGAATTGGTACGACTGAGTGGATTCGAACCACCGACCCTTGGACCGGGTGATCAAGAGTAGGGAGTGCTTTTTCTTTTTAGAGTTTTAATATTTAGAATTGGTACGACTGAGTGGATTCGAAACACCGGCCCTTGGATCGGGTGCTCAAGAGTAGGGAGTGCTTTTTCTTTTTAGAGTTTTAATATTTAGAATTGGTACGACCGAGTGGATTCGGACCACCGACCCTTGGACTGGGTGATTAAGAGTAGGGAATGCTTTTTCTTTTTAGAGTTTTAATATTTAGAATTGGTACGACTGAGTGGATTCGAACCACCGACCCCTACCATGTCAAGGTAGTGCTCTAACCAACTGAGCTACAGTCGTACAATTTTTTGAATTGCTTTACGTAAATTTGGTACGACCGAGTGAATTCTAGCTACTGACCCTTGGACTGGGTGTTCAAGAGTAGGTAGTGCTTTTTCTTTCGATTGTACTTTTATTTTATATTCACATAAATTTGGTACGACCGAGTGAATTCGAGCTACTAACCCTTGGACCGGGTGATCAAGAGTAGGGAGTGCTTTTTCTTTCGATTGTACTTTTATTTTAAATTCACTTAAATTTGGTACGACCGAGTGGATTCGAACCACCGACCCCTACCATGTCAAGGTAGTGCTCTAACCAACTGAGCTACGGTCGTATCATAAATTTAAGTTGTGTTAATTGCTTAACAACGGTCGCTAATATATAGCGTGTGCTTTAGTGAATCAAGCGGGAAACGTGTTTTTTAGTTCGTTTGCCGTTTTTTTACTCATATTGGGCTGATTTCACACGTTTTATAAAAATTTTGCCACCAAAATACATGGCTTTTAGCTGAATCCTTAAATGCTATGAGTAAATTACTAGGCTGGCTTGGGCTTAACAGGGCTGCTATTTGCGGTTGCATGCTTGTAGAGTTTAGCCAAAGGGCTTGGTATAGCGGCATTAAACGCTCTAACGCTCCTGATAGTTGTGCTTGGTAAGGTTGTAATTGCGCTAAGTAATATTTTTTGAATATGTTACTCACGATCTGCGCTTGGCGTTTATTCTTCAGTGGATTACATAGCATGGTTAGATCAACGTTTGCCAAATAGTCACTGGTACTATTATTTAACTGTGTTTGCTGACGTACGGCGCTTATCAGGGCTTGATTAAAGTTATATTGGTGCAATTGTGACAAAAGTGGGTAGAGCGCTTGGGTATCTATCTGTGCATATTGCTGTTGCTTAATTTGCTGTTTCAACGTTGCTAACTGATTTAGTGCAGCTTCAGTCTCGGTAAGGCCAGCTAGGTTAGTATCTAATGTATAACTGGTGAGTTGCCATGTCCGTTTTAATTCTGGATCGTTATAAAGCAATTGATTGAACTGCACTACTAACTGCTGCTTTTTATTATTTAACTCTCCTTTGATTGCAAGATAACTTTTTGAGCTAGGTTCTAGCTTCTCTAAACAAGCGGGTGCGAGTTGAATAAATTGAATTTGATAGATTAATTGACTGGCAGGCGTTGCAAGTTTACCCAATTGACTATTACGTTCAGCAATGAGGGTATTTAGTTTGCAATGAGAAAGCTGTGCCAGTTGTAATAGACTTAATTGCTGGGTTGTTAGCGCTTCTTGCTCATAATGAATAGGCGTTAACACTATATTGTTGAGTTCGGGAGCCTGACTTAGCGGTTGTTCTAATGTATTGGCTAGGCGTTGTTGGTATTGTAGATAAACATCGCTGGGCTTATCTGTGCAGGCACTGAGTAATAAGCAGCTTAACAATGTAAATAAGTAACCAAACAGCCAAGTTTGGTTACTGTGCTGATTATCTGTTTTAAGCGTTTTTAAGTGGCTCATGTTTGAATCTATTCGCAACGGTTAGCATTAATAAAATGGCGGCAACACTTAAGCCTACAATAATACCAATCCAAAAACCATGTGGGCCCATAGCTGGCACAATTAAATCTGTGCGTGCTAAAACGTAACCTAGAGCAAAGCCAACTAACCAATACGAAATAAATGTAATGTATGAGATAGGGGTGGTGTGTTTTAGGCCTCGTAATATGCCATTGGCGGCTACTTGTAGCGCATCGGGTAGCTGGTATATACACGCTAAAACCATGATTGAGGTGGCTAATGCAATTACACGGGCATCATCTGTGTATAAGTGGCTAATGATATCGCGGCCAAAAAATGTAAGAGTAGCAAGGAGTATGGCAATCATCACGGCTAAAATGTAGCTTGTGGAGATTGCTTTTTTGAGCTGTTCATAATGATGTTGCCCATATAAATTACCAATGCGAATACTGATAGCGATAGATAAACTCAAGGGCATCATGAATAAGAGTGTTGTTACACTTGCTGCAATTTGATGCCCCGCCACGGCGACAGCGCCTAAATGAGCTATAAATAATGGAATACAGGCAAATAAAGTAACTTCAAAAAAAGTAGCCAGTGATATCGGAATTCCCACCTTTGTAATCGTCCACATGGTAGTGAATTGTGGTTTTTGAAAGTTAGCCAGCAGTGTTTTAGCATCTACTTTTTTACTTAGTTGGCAGTAAATTACTTGTGCAATAGCCATGGCCGTAAACACGAGAGCCGTGGCTATCCCGCAACCAGCACCACCTAAAGCGGGCATGCCAAACTTGCCATGAATAAAAATATAATTGGCAGGTATGTTGATCGCAAGGCCAATAAGGCTGATATAAAAAGCGGGCTTAGTCATGCCCATTCCTTCGGTAATATTACGATAGACACTAAAAAATAAAAAACCGAATACTCCCCACTTAACAAAGTGAATATAGTCATTTGCCATGGTAGCAATAGCTGCACTTGTATCAAGTTTGAAGATAATAATATCGGCAAAATAAGCAATGGAGATACCCACTATGCTTAATACACCCGCAAGGTATAAACCTTGCTGAAAATAATGGCTAATACCGTTTTTATCATTGGCGCCACTAAACTGGGCAACAATACCTGTTAGAGCTAAAAGTATTCCCTGGAGCGCGAGCATGGCCGGATTCCAAATGCCGGTTGCAATTGATAATGCAGCAAGATCAGTTGGACTAACTTGTCCTGCCATGATGGTGTCAACCACTGACATTAAAACGAGCGTTACTTGTGCTAAAAATACTGGGATCGCAAGAGATATAAGGCGTTTAGCTTCCCAATTACAAAAAGTCATATTACATGCAAAATAAGATAAAGTGGTCTACAAGTGTAATCGATCCGTAATGAATAAAAAATTATAAACGATGAGTCTACTTTCAATAAAGTAAAAAATATTGGTTCAGGTACACTTAACACTGAAAATTACAATGGTCAGATTTGAAAAGGTGAATAGATTTATGTTTACAGGCATAGTGCAAACTCAAGCATTGGTAGTATCAAATAACCATGAACATGGTGTGTTACGATTAGTATTATCTGTACCGGTACAGTTTATTGATAAACTGGAACTGGGGGCGAGTATTGCAATTAATGGCTGTTGTTTAACCGCCGTTAAATTTTATTCATTAGATAATAGCAGTCTTGCCCATGTTTATTTTGATGTGATTGACGAGACGCTGAACCTGACTAATTTAGGTAAGCTAAAAATTGGTAGTACAGTTAATTACGAACGCTCAATGACATTCGGTACTGAGTTAGGCGGTCACATAGTCTCTGGGCATATACATTGCACAGCTAATATAAGTAACATTATTCACTCGCAAGATAATTGTAAAATGTATCTAACTTTACCTAAAAAGTGGCAAAAATACGTACTTTACAAAGGGTTTGTTGCAATTAATGGTGCTAGCTTAACGGTGGGGGAAACCGATGAAGATGGGTTTTGGTTGCACCTTATCCCAGAAACGCTTTCAATCACAAACCTTGGCAATGCAAAAAGCGGTGACGTGATAAACATTGAAGTTGACCAACAAACGTTTACGATCATTAATACCGTTGAAAACTATTTAGCTAATCAGCATTAAAAAATCTGTTCGTCATCACTGTCAATATGTAGCTCTATTTTGTTAATTGCGTAATCAATATGCATATTAAAATGAATAGGGTTACAGCAGGCGGTGCAGTCTTCAAAGTAATCTTGATCGCCATCACTTGCGTCAAGTGTTATGTGAATATGGTGGCCACAATGTGGGCAGCTGATCCGTTGTGATAGATGATTTTTCATAAATGCCTCAACCTAGCAATGCTTACATAAGTTACCAGAGCCAAGTTGATTAAAGTTGCATGTTAATATTTGGCCTAGGGTGGTTTGGGTATAAAGCCTTTCATTACTTGGTATGTTTAATTAAAGAGTAACTTAAATATAGACTGTATTACTGGTTTATGACATCAACGAAAGCATATAATTGCATTTATTTCATTAATTGTTCTATTTGTTGTTTTGCTTCAGTGAGATAGTGGCCCGCAAATACATTCGCATGATTTAATATAGGGTAAAGTTGATAAATTTTCTTGCGTTGCTCATAGCCAGAAGCCAATGGGTAATGTTTGTTATAGGCGATGTAAAAAGCTTCAGGAAGGGGCGCGAACAGTTCACTCATCGCAATATCTACTTCTCGGTCACCATAATAGCAGCTGGCGTTAAATACACTGGGAATACTATGGATAAACCCTAGGTTTCCTCGCCAAAAGTCACCGTGCAATAGTGACGGACTTACGATGTGGCTGTGAAGCATACTTTTGATTAACCCTACAAAATAATTGTGGTCAACAAGCTCTATACCTTTTTCATGTAAAAGCTGTAGTTGCCAGCCAATACGTTCTTCAGCAAAAAATACATCCCACTTTTTATGCCAGCGATTAGGCTGAGCAGTTGCACCAATAAAATTGTCATGATCAAAACCAAACATGGCTTGCTGATGTTTTAAATGTAAATGAGCTAAGTGTTGTCCCATAATATGCCAGTTAGTGTGAGGCTGTTGATCAAGCGTCAGCCATTCTAAGGCAATAAAGGAGTATTCAATATTTGACCCAGTTGTAATACAGTCTGGTACCATGAACATACTTTCTTTGGTCAGCAAGTTTAAATTGTAAGCGTCATTCTCAAAGCGTTCTAAATTATTTCGATGGGCTACTTTAACAAGAAATGAGTGTGTGCCATCGCTTATTTTAAATAGCATATCGCTGCTAGTGCTTTGAAGTTGACGCTTGTTGGTGTGCTTAAAGTCAAAATGCATGGCTTGGCTGATTTGTTCGTTAACCGTATTCCACATGAGATTGCTCACCTTTTGTACATATGTTTAAACTATGGCAAAAAGTAGTTAAATAAACAATCTCTTGAGAGTAAAATTCGTATTTAATAAATATACGTATATTGTTAAGTACTACTAAGAGGAAAAAATGATGAACAAAAGCCTTATCACTAATGTGATTGCGAGTGTTTTAGTGGTTATTGGTTATTTTTATGATCAAGCAATTGTGTTGTCTATAGGCTTGTTTGCTTTATCGGGGGCTGTAACTAATTTACTCGCTGTGCATATGTTGTTTGAAAAAGTCCCTTTTTTATATGGCTCAGGCGTTATTCAATTAAAATTTGCGGGCTTTAAGGTTGCGATAAAAAATCTTATTTTGACCGAGTTTTTTTCAGAGCAAAAGATAGCCCAATTGTTGGGTAATAAAAATATCAATGTTGATCTTCAACCTGTCATCAACGAGGTTGATTTAAACCCTGCGTTTGACAGCTTACTAGAAGTAATTGAGCAATCTCAGTTTGGCAGTATGTTAGCAATGTTTGGTGGCAGTGCTGCGGTAGAGCCTATGCGCGAAGCATTTATTGATAAAATGCGCGGTTCATTATTGAGTATGAGCGAAACTGATGATTTTAAAGCGTTGGTAAATAAAAAATTGACGCAATCAGGTATAGCGAGTGACTCGCTATATTCAACGGTCTCTGGCTTGGTCGATGATCGCTTAGATGAACTAACGCCAAAAATGGTTAAAGACATTATTCAAACCATGATCCGTGAGCATTTAGGTTGGTTGGTCGTGTGGGGGGGAGTATTTGGTGGAATGTTTGGTTTAATTGCCGCTCTACTTTAATGTAATTTAAACGTATTAAACATATGCAAATTTTTAAGCAGGCCAACAACTCGCCTGCTTAAATAAAGTAACGCATATTATTTTGAACCTGCAACAACCATAATTGTTTGTTGATCTAGTTTAGCTAAATCTTGTATTGATGTATTTGTTTCAGCTTTTAAATTTAAGAGTTTTGCTGTTCTATTAAAGCCATAAGTACCTGCAAAATTCTCCATGCTCATGTTGTTACAGCTTAGCTTATCAGTGGCTACTTTTTTACTTACGCGTAACTCTCTCATCGTCATTGAGAGCTTTATTGGTTTATTTGACGCTACAGCCATACAAATTTGTGTACCAGGGCTGTTATCCGCTGCAACAAATTGCGCAGCCTCAGTGTTAGTTGATGTAAGTGCTGCTGTGCCTAAAAGTAATGTAGTACATAATGTGGTTGTTAAAGTATTCATCATCATTCTCCAGTGTTTTTGATATAAGTTATCTTGTTGACGAGTTCATTATTGGCTAAATTTTTTAATAATGCTGTAAATGAAAATCGACAAAATGTAACACGGTATGTGGATGTGTTTATTAATATCTAAGCGCATGAAAATAAGATGTTTAATATGTGTTTTTTGACATATTTAACTAGAATTATTTTTTAACTTTTTTATTGATTTTGGTTGGTTTTCAATCTGTTTTCATTGGTTTTACACACCATTTACTTTAGAGTAAATGCACTTTATCGTGCTGTAATACTGACATATTTTAAAACCCTGTTATGATCGCCATGATTATAAAGATATCGGTCTATTAGGAGACACTGTGAGTAAAACATTGGCGAGTTATTACCAGCAAGCATATGCTTGTGAGCAGCATAATTTTAATCGTTGCTTTTATTGTGGCTGTGAAGCAACAGAGCGCGATCATTGCCCGCCATTGCATATGCTTCAAAGTATTATCGACTTAGGCGAAGAAGCTGACTTTATAAGTATTGCAGCGTGTTATGAGTGTCATGCAATATTACATAATGAACGTTTAATGACGATTGATGAGCGTTTTACTAAGCTAAAAAGTAAACTCGGCACTAAATACGCAAAGCCGTTGCGAGTGTATAACATGTGGCATGAAAATGAACTTGGCGATATGAGTGATGAATTTGCGCACAGTATTAAAGCCGGTATGAAGCTCGGTGCAGAAGCCGCAGAGCGTCTTGCGTTTGGCGGCTTCAGTTATGCCACAGAGGAAGCTAAAGTAACGGTACGTGAAAAAACCGCAGAGTTTGATGTTGAAGGCCTCGTTTTTTACGATTTCAAAGAAGCTTTAAATTACTGCATTAGCAACTTAAAAGTACAAAAAAGTGATTTTTATAAAATTTTGGTCGAAGATTACCAAGGTGACTTTAATAAAGCGCTGAGTCAGTACCGTCATCGTCACGATAAAGTCACAGCAGCAAAAGATGGTAATTGCTTAATTAAAGATTTTTCTAAATTACATAAACAAAATTCAGACTTTGTCACGCGAACCGTAAAGCACTTTATAACTAAAGATCCAAGCTTAACGACAGAAGGTGCATTGGAGAAACTGTATATCAACTATATTAAGAAATAATATTATTTAAACATTTAGTTGCTTACATTCATCTTATATAAATGAGGCTCTAGCTTATTTTTTGGCTTTATTGCGTGTATTTATATAAAGTAATAAAAAAACAAAAGAGACAAACATGATGCAAAAATTTGCTCCTTCATTGTTGGTTGTTGCTCTTGGTGTGGCGTTAGCCGGTTGCCAAGACAGCGGACCACAAGATGAAAAAGTTACAATTAATAAAAATCCTTATCCAAGTACATATCAAGCACTTAAATCAACAAGCACCTTAATTACTAATGCGACCGTATTAACTGGTACGGGTGAGCGTTTAGAAGAAGCTGATGTATTACTTATTGATGGGAAAGTACAACAAGTTGGTAAAGATTTAACAGTACAAGTTGATAATACAATTGATGCACAAGGCAAATGGGTTACACCAGGTCTTATTGATGTACATTCGCATTTAGGTGCGTACCCAAATCCATCGGTTGAATCACACCAAGATGGTAATGAAATGACCAGCCCAAATACAGCTGAGGTCTGGGTCGAACATTCTGTTTGGCCACAAGATCCAGGCTTTAATCGTGCGCGTGAAGGTGGTATTACGTCATTACAAATCCTGCCTGGTTCTGCCAACTTATTTGGCGGGCGTGGCGTTACTTTAAAAAATGTGCCAGCGCATACTATGCAAAGCATGAAGTTCCCAGATGCACCTTATGGTTTAAAAATGGCGTGTGGTGAAAACCCTAAACGCGTATATGGTCGCAAAGGCATTTTACCATCAACACGTATGGGAAATATGGCAGGCTACCGTACAGCCTGGATTGACGCTGCTGAATATAAGCGTGAGTGGGATAAATATGACAGTGATTACGCTGCGGGTAAAAACCCTGAAGTACCGCATCGTGATATTAAATTTGATACGTTACGTGGCGTGCTAGAAGGCGAAGTAATGATCCATAATCATTGTTACAAAGCCGAAGAAATGGCAATGATGATTGATCTTTCTAAAGAGTTTGGTTACCACGCAGGTACATTCCACCATGGTATTGAAGCATATAAAATTGCAGAAATGTTAGCTGATAATGGTTCGTGTGCAGCACTTTGGCCTGATTGGTGGGGCTTTAAAATGGAAGCTTACGACATGGTTCAAGAAAACGTTGCTATCGTTGATGCAGTGAAAAATTCATGCGCAGTAGTTCACTCAGATTCAGACACGACAATTCAGCGTTTAAACCAAGAAGCTGGCAAGGTGATGTTCCGCGCTAATGACAATGGTTTTAATATATCTGAAGAGCATGCGATTAAGTGGATCACTTCAAATGCCGCTAAATCATTAGGTATAGCTGATAAAACAGGCTCACTAGAAGCGGGTAAGCAAGGTGATGTGGTAATTTGGAATCAGAATCCTTTTAGTGTGTATGCAAAAGCTGAGCAAGTATTTGTAGATGGTGCAAAAGTATATGATCGCCATGACGATGCTTACCAAGCACAAAGCGATTTTATGTTAGGTCAAAAATAAGGAGTAACTAGAATGACAAAAATAACACATTCATTTGCGCTCTCGCTAGTTGCTGCTGGTTTATTAGCAAGTACTGGCGTTAACGCCGAGTCAGTGGCTATCATCAACGCAACTGTGCATACCTCAACAGAGCAAGGTATTTTACAAGGCGCGAGTATTATAATGGATGAGGGCAAAATTATTGCCATCAATCCAACAAAAGTTGAAGCAGATACCATCATTGATGCGAAAGGCCAAATTGTAACGGCCGGCTTTATCGGTAGCATGAACCAGCTAGGTTTAGTTGAAGTGGGCGCTGTGGCAGGCTCGCGTGATGCTGGTGATGATAAAGCAGGGATCGACTTTGACCCAAGCTTGGCTTTTAATCCACGCAGTAGCTTGATCCCTTACGCACGTAAAGGCGGTATAACACGTGATGTGATCACACCGCATGGTGGCGATAGCATCTTTGCAGGTTTAGCAAGCGTAGTTGATTTAAGTGGTGAATTTGATAGCGTTAAGCAAACACATGCAGCACTTGTGGTTAATCTAGGTGAGCAGCGTAAAGGCTCTCGTGCAATGTCGCTTAAAAACTTAATCGATAAGTTTGAAGCACATCAGCAAAAAACCAGCAAAAAAGATAAAAAAGACGACGCTAAACCAAGTACAGAAGATAAAGTGCTTACTAAAGTGTTAGCAGGTGAAATGCCATTACTTGTAAGTGCATCACGTGCGTCTGACATTCTTGAGCTGCTCAAAGTAAAACAGCAATTTAAACTTAACTTGGTGATCTCTGGCGCACAAGATGCTGTGGTAGTTAAAGCACAATTAGCTGAAGCAAACGTACCTGTTATTATCAGTGCAATGGATAACTTACCTGGCAGCTTTGATTCACTCCATGCGAATCTAAATAACGCAGGCGAGCTTGAAAACGCAGGTGTTAAAGTTATTTTTGCTATCGCAGGTGATGGCAGCCACAATGTTTATCAGCTTCGTTTTGATGCAGGCAACGCAGTTTCTTACGGGATGAGCCAACAAGGCGCATTACATGCCATCACAGCGAATGTTGCTGATGTGTTTGGTATCAATGCTGGCCGTGTTGCAGTGGGTAAAGCCGCTGATTTAGTAATGTGGAATAACGACCCATTTGAACTAAGCAGCCATGTTACAAAAATGTTTATCAATGGCGAAGAGGTAACAACCGAGTCTCGCCAAGATAAGTTACGTGACCGTTATATGGCAGAATCTGAGATGCCGCGCGCTTATACAAAATAATCTGTTTGTTCGTTTTATATAGAAAGGTCGCATTTGCGGCCTTTTTATTTTTTAGCCTAGAATTTAACTTGAAATAAGTTGCTCTATTTGTTGGTTAAACTTGTATTACGATGGATATTATCCGTCAGAAAAATCAGGCTTTCATAAAATGGCTATTCAATTACACTATTGACTGTATTTACTTTATAGGCGGTTCTTGCGTTTAACTAAACTTGTGAGCGTCTCTTTTTTCACAAAGAACACAACAATCAATAAATATTTATATTTTCCAAGCAAGTCTATACCAACTAAAAGATAAAATGCATTATTAAAATCTAAATAGATGGCAAATAATATCAACAAAAATAAACATTGTTACTTTAATCTTTTTACATAACGCAGGGTTATAAAGTTGATAATAGCCATTAGTAAGGCAATTTCGTAACGGCTAAATGCAACAGCTATACCAATTAACCCCATATTCCATATGCTTGCGGCGGTTGCTGTGCCGTAGGTCGAATTTTTATTTTTTAAAATGGCTCCACCGCCAATAAAGCCAATCCCGGTAATTATACCTTCGAGAACTTTAGACTCAGCTTCGGTTGAAGTAAGCACAGACATACCAACTAAAGCGTAACCACAAGATGCGACAGCAACAAGTGGAAAAGTGCGCAGGCCTGCACCATGATTTGAGCGCTCTCGGTCGAACGCCATAGGTAATGCCAGCATGTAGGCGATCCCCAAATGGATTAGGTTATCGATTATTTCATGCCATTGTAAGTTGAGTTCCATCTTTGATCCTGTCTAGCCTTAGCCCCTAATGAAGTAGGCAAAAAATGAACCAAATATAAAAATATTTATTATTAATGACTTAAGGTATTTTAATTATCTATTATGGATTTGAGCAAGGTAATATTTACAGACTAGCGAGGGGATATTACTTATTGGGTAGGACTGCTGTTGAATATAAAATAAAATCAAAAACCTATAAATGTTACAGGAACAAGCAAGCTTACTCCTGTGACATTTATACCAATCTACATAAATATTTTAACAATTTAACGAATTAAATAGACCCCATATCTACGCTTATTGGTATAAAGCACTATTAGAGGTTAGCGAAGAGTATGTAAAAAGTGCATATGTTTATGATATTGGTCGATAATATCATTGATCACAGCTTCTTTAGACCAGCCCATAACATCGTAATCTTGACCGCCTTCACGTAAATGAACCTCTGCTCGATAGTAATTATTATCACTGTCGTCATCTTCATCTTCATCTTGTGTATAAGATGGTTTTTCATATGATCGGCGTTTAACTTCGTATAAAAAGTCAATTTCCTCGCCAAGCAATACTTTTAAACTAACATGCCCGCGTTCAAGTTGCTCTAAGTCAATTTCAACATCAAGACTATGTGTTTTAAGCTCTTTAGAGACATTTTCCATTGCTGGTAACGCAATTGATTTAACGAAACGGTTTACATTGGCTTTGTTAGGAAAATCAACAATATTATTTAGTCGCTCTTGCCAACTTGCACCTTCGCTGCCAGGTAAAGTGGGGGCTATAGGGGCTATGTTCATTTGTAAACTTTCACGTTTAGCAATGTCTACCCGTAATGCTTTTATCAAGCCATACGTCGCTATTAGCAGTACAACCGCAAAGGGCAGGGCACTGGCTATAGTCATGGTTTGAAGAGCACCTAAACCGCCAACCATGAGCAAGACTGCAGCAACAACACCTTCGCCACCAGCCCAATAAATACGCTGCCACATAGGTGTGTTGTCTTTACCATTTGAACATAACATGTCGACTACCATTGAGCCTGAGTCAGACGATGTAACAAAAAATACAATAACCATACAAGTGGCAATGAATGATAAAATTCCTGACATTGGGAAGTTTTCTAAAAATGCAAAAATAGAAATCGCAACATCTTTTGAAACCGCTTCACCTAAACTGGCAACGCCTTGATTCATGATCAAATCAATGGCTGAGTTTCCAAAGAATGTCATCCACATAAGGGTAAAGCCAGTTGGAATAAAGAGTACACCCATAACAAATTCACGGATTGTACGACCACGGGAAACTCGGGCTATAAACAAGCCAACAAACGGTGCCCAAGACATCCACCAACCCCAATATAAAATAGTCCAGCCGCCCATCCATTCAGTTTTTTCGTAGGCAAATAAGTTAAAAGTATGACTGACTATATCTGAAGCATAAGATCCCACGTTTTGCACAAAAGCTTGTAATAAATAAACAGTAGGACCAAGTATTAATACAAATAGCAACATGATGACCGCAAGGCCCATGTTTAGCTCTGACAAACGGCGAATACCTTTATCAAGGCCGGTTGTGACAGAGACAATTGCCAAACCGGTGACTGCGGCAATAAGAATGACTTGGGTAACAATGCCTACAGGGACATCAAATAAGTAATTGAGTCCTGAGTTTACCTGTAATACGCCATAGCCTAAGGATGTTGCAACACCAAACACGGTACCTATAACGGCAAAAATATCAACAGCATGGCCGATCGGACCATATATTTTATCGCCAATAAGGGGGTACAGCGCAGAGCGCAGAGTTAATGGCAGGCCATGTCGGTAGCTAAAAAAAGCTAATATTAATGCGACAATCGCATAAATTCCCCATGCATGTAATCCCCAATGGAAGAAGGTGATTTTCATCGCTTCACGTGCAGCTTCAACAGTCGCAGCATCACCTGTAGGTGGATTCATATAGTGCATCACAGGTTCGGCTACGCCAAAAAACATCAGGCCTATCCCCATACCCGCACTAAAGAGCATAGAAAACCAAGTCATGTGGTTGTAGTCAGGTGTTGAATGATCAGGGCCAAGTTTAATGTTACCGTAACGCGACAAGCCTAAAAAAACGACAGTGATCAAAATAATGGCAACGGTAAGTACATAGAACCAACTGGCATTTTGCACAATGACACTTTGTAAGCCGTTAAAAAAGACATCAGCACTTTGCGGGGCTAATGCAGTAAATAGCACGAGCATAATAATCAGCGCGGAGGCTGTGTAAAATACAGGTGGATTGAGTTTGGATTTTTCTTCTGTGGTGGACATTGATATTCCCCGGAATTATTGAGTGTACATAGAAATAAAATTTCGACGAAAGTATAGCATATTCAATTAATTAATTCCTCTTACAGTTTTTAACAGTGTTTTTACTTAATTCGTTTATAGTCATGTCAGATGGAGTTTAAATTTATAGAAGGTTGTTTGTATTATGTTAAGACTTATTTTTAGTGCCTTGGTATTATGCCAATTACTAACAGGCTGTACAGTGGCGGGTGTATTAATTGATGGTACCGCTTATTCTAAAGCTGATGAGAATTATGATGCTGATCTTGCGCAATCGGGGCCGCATACCGAACCCAAAACATTTATTGTTGATGGTGATGTAAACACCCTTTCTTTTTCTGAGTTAGGGTTTCAAATAGACAGTGCTGTAGTGGGGTTTATTAAAGATCAAATTAAACCGCAGACATCGAATGTTTGCAGGCGTATTTCTCGAACAATTAAAGAATGCCAAGACGTTACAATTGAAAAACCCCATGTGAATAAAAAAATCAGCTACGCAAATGACTATGATGAAATGATAAGTGTTCGTCAATAAAGCTGCTTATAAAATAGTAGCTATGATCATAGCCTGCCTGCATATGTAGTGTAAGCGGAAAGTTTATCTGTTTAGCAACGGCTGTTAGGTTTTCTGGCTTAAGTTGATCGATTAAAAAGCTATCGGCATCACCTTGATCAACACGCATGGGTAAAAAGTCATCGCTGCTCGTATTTTTCATAAGTTCACAGCTGTCGTAATTAGCCCACTTCATTTGATCATCACCTAAATACAAGCTAAAAGCTTTATGTCCCCAAGGGCAATTAATTGGGTTTGTAATTGGGCTAAATGCTGACACACTGGTGTAACTTTTTGGATTACGTAGTGCAATGACCATTGCACCATGACCACCCATAGAATGACCACTAATGGCTTTTTTAGTCGTCACGGGGAAGTGCTGCTCAACAAGCGCTGGCAATTCATGAACAATATAATCGTACATGTTGTAGTGCGTGTTATAGGGAGCCTGTGTCGCATTTAGGTAAAAGCCTGCACCTTGGCCAAAATCATAGCTGTCTTGGTCGGGGACATTATCACCGCGAGGGCTAGTATCAGGTGCAACGATTGCTATGCCAAGCTCTGCCGCTTTTTTAAGTGCACCGGCTTTTTGCATAAAGTTTTCGTCAGTACACGTTAAGCCTGATAACCAATATAACACAGGCACTTTATTGGTTTGGCTGGCCCCTGGTGGCAAAAAAATGGCAAAACGCATTTGGCAATGAGTGCTGGTGGAAATATGGCTGTACTGTTTATGCCAGCCACCATTTACTTTTGTAGCGCTTAAATTATCTAACATAACTCTCTCTTTGTTAACGGCTGCACCGCAGTGCGATGCAGCCAATTAATTTAGTAATGAATAACAGTTCGAATGCTTTTACCTTCATGCATTAAATCAAACGCTTCATTTATGTCTTCAAGGCCCATGGTATGAGTGATAAAGTCATTTAGCGCAAACTCACCGGCCATGTAACGTTCAACAATGTCGGGCAGTTGTGAACGACCTTTTACGCCACCAAATGCGCTACCACGCCATACGCGGCCAGTGACTAGTTGGAATGGGCGAGTTGAAATTTCTTGACCTGCACCAGCAACACCAATGATCACCGACTCCCCCCAGCCTTTATGGCAGCACTCAAGGGCTGAGCGCATAACATCAACGTTACCAATGCACTCAAATGAGTAATCAACACCGCCGTCGGTCATTTCAACAATTACGTCTTGAATTGGTTTGTCATAATCTTTTGGATTGATTAAATCTGTAGCACCTAACTTGGTGGCAAGATCAAATTTACTGGTGTTGATGTCGACACCGATGATACGAGAAGCACCAGCCATTTTTGCACCAATAATGGCAGATAGACCAATCCCACCTAAACCAAATATCGCAACCGTGTCGCCAGCTTGTACTTTTGCAGTATTTGTAACTGCGCCCATGCCCGTTGTTACACCACAACCGAGTAAGCATATTTCTTCAAGCGATGCTGCTTTATTCACTTTAGCCAAAGAGATTTCAGGAAGTACGGTGTATTCAGAAAACGTAGAGCAACCCATATAATGATAGATTGGCTGACCGTCTTTATAAAAACGTGTGGTGCCATCAGGCATTAAGCCTTTACCTTGGGTTTCACGCACAGCTGAACATAAATTTGTTTTACCTGACGTGCACATTTTACACTCACCACATTCAGCAGTGTATAAAGGAATAACATGATCGCCTACCGATACACTTGTAACTCCTTCGCCAATTGCATAAACCACACCAGCGCCTTCATGGCCTAGAATAGCTGGGAAAATCCCTTCAGGATCAGCACCAGACAAAGTAAATGCATCAGTATGGCATACACCTGTTGCGGTAATTTTTACCATTACTTCGCCTTTTTTAGGCATCATTACATCCACTTCTTCAACTGACAGTGGTTGATTCGGGCCCCAAGCGATAGCTGCTTTAGATTTTATAAATTCAGACATAGTGACTCTCTTATATACAGTGCTTAAAAACAATAACGCTATTTTATTTGTTTCTCAAACAATGTTAATCTTCATTTTAATAAAACACTTTTACAGTATGGTAATAATGAGTCGTTGGTTAGGTATAGATGAGTTTATCGCAGTGGGTGAAGAGGGAAGTTTTACTCGTGCTAGCGTAGTATTAGGGGTTTCCGTTGCACATATTAGTCGACAAGTAACGCAATTAGAGCAACGCTTAAATACGCAATTGTTAACGCGTACGACGCGCAAAGTGGTACTGACCAAAGAAGGCGAAGCATTTTTACATCAAACTAAGCATTTACAACACGCAATGGACGATGCAACAGCGCTATTGGCAGAGCAACAAAGTACGCCAAAAGGTAAAATTAAACTCACAGCGCCTGTAATGTATGGCGAAACATTTGTAATGCCGGCGGTGCATACGTTTATGCAGCAGTATCCAGATTTAGAAGTGGTGATGTCACTGAGTAATGAGCAAGAAAATTTACTTGAAGGTGGGTTTGATTTAGCTATTCGCCTTGGTCATTTAAAAGACTCTAGTTTAAAAGCACGGCGCTTAAGTGCGCGTCATTTTGTGATCTGTTGTTCAAAAGCGTATTTAGAACGCTTCGGAGAGCCTCATACATTAGCGGAATTACAACAACATCAATGCTTAGTGGGTAATAGCAGTTATTGGCGAGTATGTGAACAAGGGCGTGATAAGCATATTAAAATAGCAGGGCGGTTACAGTGTAATAGTGGCTGGGCATTGGCGGACGCAGCAAAAAAAGGCCTTGGTATTGTTCAATTACCTAATTATTACATTGAAAAGGATTTAGCTGAGGGGAATTTAGTGCCTATCCTAACGAATAACCAACCAAAGCCTGAAGGTGTATGGGGCGTATACCCTCCACGGCAGTTTGTTGCGACTAATGTGAAAGCGCTGCTCGATCATTTAGTAGCAGCGCTTAGCTTAGTTTAATTTATAACAGTAGAGATATCCTGCTCAACACTTTGCATACTCACAAGTGCCTTATTGAGGGCTTCGCTTCGACTGATACAAAAAGCATTTGTAGGCAGCTTATCTTTTATTTGTAGTCGTTTTAGTTGTTCACTGGTATCACGATTTGGTGAGTAAATGAAAACGTCACAATTGGCATCTAACGCATCTTGAATTGCATTTTCAATGGCTAAAGACACGGTAACATCAAGCATCTGTACATCAGACAAATCAAGCACCATGGCTTCATATTCACTAATGTGACGATGTTGGCGTGCAATTGCTTTTGATACGCTAAATATCATCGGGCCTGATAAGTAGAAAAACAGCAGTTTTCCTTGAGCTCGTTCTAGAAGTTCACGCTCTTCAACGGCAAGAGGTACATCATCGTCATCGGCGTCACTAATCGCTTTTACATGTTTGGCTTGTTCTCGGCTAAGTCGTTCGATCACAATAATATTTGAAATAAATACGCCAAGACCTACCGCCACAATTAAATCGACAAATACGGTGAGCAGCATCACACCGTACATAATGGCCATTTGTAAAATACTCAGTTTGTGGGCGCGTTGAATGAAGCTCCAATCAAGAATATTAAAGCCTACATACACTGCAATACCAGCAAGTACGGCCATAGGGATCGGTTCAGTTAAACTGCCAGCCACAAACACGACAGCCATTAAGATCACAGCCCGAAGGATCCCAGCCAGAGGGGATCGCGCGCCAACTTGCACATTGACTACGGTGCCCATTGTTGCACCTGCACCAGGAAGTGCGCCAAAAAAACCAGCAACCATATTAGCAATACCTTGGCCACGCAGCTCTTTGTCTGAGTCATGTTCGGTACGGGTTAAACTATCGCCAATGACGGCGGTTAATAGGGTATCGATACAACCAAGAGTACCTAATACAAGCGCATCAATAACCATTTCAGTAAAAAGATCGGCGGTAAAAGTTGGAAATACAATACTGGGTAAGCCACTTGGAATGACACCAATACGGCGAATGTCGTCGGTAGAGAAGACTAAGATAGAGACTATAGTTACCACTACAAGGGCAACAAGTTGGGCAGGCACATACTGTCGAAATTTTTGCGGTAGGTAAAATAAAATACCGAGTGTACATAACCCTAAAAATAATTCGGAGAAATGCAAATCCATAACTAAATCAGGCAGTGCGCCCAAAGTACCCAGTACGCCGCCACCTGGGGAGGAGTGACCAAGTAATGGCGCTAACTGTAAGATAATAAGTATTACCCCAATACCAGACATAAAACCTGAAATAACGCTATAGGGCATCAGCGTAATATATTTGCCAAGCTTTAAAGTGCCGAGCATTATTTGAAAAGCGCCTGCCATCATTACAACGGTAAAGCCCATTGCGAGGCCTTGCTCAGGATAACTGGCGAGCATAGTGGTTAAAACGGCGGTCATTATTACGGTCATTGGACCGGTCGGTTCAGATATTAATGAAGTAGAACCACCAAAAAGGGCGGCAAATAAACCAACGAGGATTGCGCCCCACATACCAGCTTCAGCACCAGCACCCGAGGCAACACCAAAGGCCAGCGCTAGAGGCAATGAAATAATCGCAGTAGTCACACCACCAAATAAATCACCTTTTAAATTTACGTGTTTAAATCGCTTTAAAGACAAAACGGGGTTCCTCATCTTGTAATTTGGCGTATTTTAACTTAAAAACGCATTATCAAGTATCAGATTTTTAATTATTTTTTTACACTTTTGACGATACCCAAATAAATACAGTTTATGCTAGTATGGCGGCATAATTGGCATTAGATGCGATCATAAATAATTATGTTTCAACCTGTTAGCCTGTTTATCGGGCTGAGATATAGTCGTTCCTCTAAGGGGAATGCTTTTATCTCTTTTATTTCATTTTTCTCAATTGCTGGTATTGCAATTGGTTTAATGGCGCTTTTTACCGTCAGCTCAGTGATGAATGGCTTTGAAGATAACCTAAAGAGCAATATGTTGGGATTGATCCCTCATGTAGAAATCTCATCAAGTGGGCACACTCAAACTAATATGATCCAGCTACAAAAAGACGTTGTTGTGTCTGATTTTGTTAAGCAGGCGAGCTTGTATCGTCATGGCGAAGCTATTTTACAAACAAACCGTGATTTGCACGGTGTGCTGTTACAAGGCTTGTACGATGAAAATGCATCGCTTTATAAAATCAGCGATAAAGTCATTCAGGGTAATTGGCAAGTCGTAATGGCGACGCGTTATAATATTGCTATTAGCCGTTATTTAACGCGCAAACTAGGCATTGGCTTAGGTGATAAAGTACGTGTAATTATGCCAAATGCATCAACCTACACGCCATTAGGGCGTGTGCCAAGCCAACGTTTATTTACCGTTGCAGCGATTTATGAAACTGGTTCTGAAATCGATATGGGCCTTGCATTTACAAGTGGAGAATCATTGCAACGGGTATTAAAACTCCCTGACAGCAGCGCGCCTAACTTAAGCATATCGCTAAACGACCCCTTTGAATTGGATGCATTTATTGCATCGTCAAATGCGCTTTTAAGTCAATATAAGGTGACAGACTGGCGACAATCGCAGGGCACCTTATTTGCGGCCGTCGCTATGGAAAAGCGCGTTATGTCGATGTTATTGGCGCTAATAGTATTAGTGGCTGTATTTAATATTGTTTCGGCTTTAACTATGATGGTCAGTGAAAAACAAAGTGAAGTTGCAATATTACAGACTTTAGGACTGACGCCTTCTCAAGTACAGCAAGTCTTTATGATCCAAGGCCTTTACAATGGTTTAATTGGCACAGGGATTGGCGCTGCATTCGGGTTACTATTAAGTGCATATATTAATGAAGCATTAGCTTTAATAGGTTTGAATTTATTAACAGGCATTGCTTTACCCGTAAAATTTGACGTAATGAATTTATCCCTCATTGCCATTGGTAGTATTACCATGAGCTTTTTAGCCACTTTATACCCGGCGCGTAAAGCTGCCAATGTTAGTCCTGCAGAGGTATTGCGATATGAATGATTTAGTTATTCAATGTGAGAAGTTAAGTAAAATATATCAAGATGGTGCGAGTGAAGTTGCAGTATTGAAAGGAGTGGATTTATCTCTTCAGCAGGGGGAAATGCTCGCTATTGTGGGCAGCTCAGGGTCTGGAAAAAGTACGCTTTTGCATATACTGGGTACTTTAGATGCGCAAACTAGTGGAGTGGCTAAAATTAAAGGTCAACAAGTCGCTAAACTTTCACGTGCTGAACAGGCTAAGTTTCGTAATGAGCATTTAGGTTTTATCTATCAATTTCATCATTTATTGATGGAGTTTAATGCCGTTGAAAATGTAGCGATGCCATTATTGATTAAAGGCCTTAGCGCGAAAAAGGCAAATTTAAAGGCATTGGCTATGTTAGATAAAGTCGGTTTATCGCATCGTAGTAGCCATAAACCGTCGATGTTGTCTGGCGGCGAACGTCAACGTGTAGCCATTGCTCGCGCGCTTGTAACAGAGCCTGCATTAGTATTAGCAGATGAACCAACGGGCAACTTGGACAAACAAAATGCGATTAAAATTTACGATTTGATCAAAGAACTTAATAGCAGTTTGAATACCAGTTTTGTAGTAGTGACACACGATTTAGAATTGGCTGATAAATTGGGTAAAATTGCTTATCTTGATGATGGAAAATTAGCAATCAAAGAGGCAAGTCATGTTGCTTAGTGCTTATTTGAGCAAGCGTTTTAGAGCAAGCTCAGGCGGTAAAGACGAAAAGAACGGGTTTGTTAGTTTTATTGCTAAAGCATCAACAGTCGGTATTTTACTTGGTGTTGCAGTTCTAATTATTGCGCTTTCAGTGATCAACGGATTTGAACAACAATTAGTGCATCGTCTTTTGAGTGTTGTTCCGCAAGTTGAATATGTTGCACCGAATCGTCCTATCGATAATTGGCCTGATAAAGTACAAAAGCTTACTCAGCAGCGAGATGTGGTTGGGGCCGCGCCTTTTATTAGCGTTAACGGTATGGCGCAGTACAAAAGTGAACTAAAAGCGGTTGAAGTGCGTGGCATAGATCCTACATTAGAGAGCAAAGTGTCGGCGGTTAATCAATACACGAAAGGTAAATTAGTTAGCCAGTTAGGTTTTGATGAGGTTATTTTAGGTCAACAAATCGTTAAACAGCTCGGTGTAACGCAGGGGGAGTTAATAACGTTATTGATCCCGCAAGTTAACCAAACGAGTAACGACATTTTAGCACCGAAAAGAGTTACTTTGACGCTGGCTGGGATAATTGAAATGGGCGGCCCAATCGATAGCTCCGCTGCATTTATTCACCTTGAAAAAGCACAAAGGGTATTAGGTTATGACTCACAGCAAGTCACTGGGTTGCGTTTAGCTGTAGCGGATGTCTATTATGCACATCAAATTGCGTTGCGAGTTGGCCAAACAATAGATGATTATGTGTATATTTCTAGCTGGTTTAGAACGCAGGGTAGTTTATATCAAGATATACAAATGGTTAGAACCATCGTTTATATTGTGGTGTTTTTAATTATCGCTGTCGCGAGTTTTAATATTGTCTCATCGTTAGTCATGGAAGTGCGAGAAAAACAAGCTAATATTGCTATATTAAAGACCATGGGTGCGAAAGACAGTACGATACTAGCGACCTTTATCCTTCAAGGTTTAAGCCAAGCGTTTATTGGGGTTATTTTAGGCTCTTTTATTGGTGTGATTGTCGCGTTAAATATTAGCGAGTTGTTTACTTTACTTAGTCAATTTGCTGGCAGCAACCCATTAGAAGGGGTCTATTTTATTGAATTTTTACCCAGTAAGTTAGTATGGCAAGATATTGTTGTAACGGTTATTGTTACATTTGTACTTGCGGTGTTAGCAACGATCTATCCTGCTTGGCAAGCTACCCGTGTAGACCCTGCGAAGGTACTAGGAAACTAGATCGAATACTTTAAATGGCCACATACTTTTATAAAATAATAATCAATAGTGGGATAAAGCTATCTCTGTTAGACTGTGTGGCTATTTAATAAACCAGCAAAAAATTGCTTGGTTACCAATACCTTTACTCTTGGAATTTACTTTGACTAATAATGATATCTTACGCCGCATTCGCTATACCTTTGATTTATCTGATACTAAAATGATTGAGATTTTTGCCGCGGCAGATTGTCAAGTAACGAAGGAACAAGTTGTTGCGTGGTTATGTAAAGAAGGGGATGAAGGCTATATTGAGATTACTGATACTGAGTTTGCGACTTACTTAAATGGCCTTATTAATACTAAACGTGGTAAACGTGAAGGTGAGCAGCCAGTGCCTGAGAATAAGCTCAATAACAATATGATCTTAATGAAATTACGCATAGCGTTAAACATGAAAGCTGAAGACGTTATTGATGCACTCGCCGTTACTGATTTTATTCTAAGCAAGCATGAGCTAAGTGCTTTTTCTCGTAAAGCAGATAACAAACACTTCCGTGTGTGTAACGATCAAATATTACGTAACTTCTTAACAGGCGTGCAGCAAAAAATCCGCCCAGAATCTACTGGTAACTAATCAGTATTTTTAACAAGTAACCTGAATCTAGGTTACTTGTATACTCAAATTACCTTAATATGCAGGATCGGTTTTGTAACACGATGTTGGCTTAATGTAATTTAACCTGAATCTCACGCCGTTTTTTACATTAATTTTTGTGATAAATCGTAGCTTTTGCTCTGCCTATAAATCATAAAAGCTAATAATGCTTTTTACCTGTAAATATTCGTATATTTCTTTTAGCTCGTCTAGACTTACAACTTCATTCATCGTTAACCCATCATATGCAACTAAAGACTCGTTTGATCACCGTATTATTAATCAGCTCGTTATTGCCGCTATTAGTGGTTTTTGTTTTAGTGAGTATACAAGGCACTGAGCAAGCAGAACGTTTAAGTATCGTTGCAGCCCAAGCAAAAGTAAGTAACGCCGCAGGGATATTTGATCGATATTTTATCGAAAGAAAAGCTGAAATATCAATGTTAGCAAAAGATTCACGAATAAAGTCTATGCAATTTGTCAACATGCGCGATTATTTGATCAGTGAAAAAAAACAAGGTAGTGGCTCCTATGAAAAATTCATTGTAGGTGAAATTGATGGCAGTTTTTACAACACTGAAGGGGGAAATAGTTTTCAAAATCTAAAACGTACTTTTGATGATTCAATCGCGAACTCCAAACCTCGTTCAATTAAAAAAAGAGACTACTGGTTGACGACCGTTGGTGAAAATACAGCTAATGATCCTGTTATTTTTGTATCAGAACCCATGATCTCCTATACAACGGGAGTAAGACAAATTGTAATAAGCTCATCAATTTTAAATGACGAGAAACAAGTTGTTGGCTTGATCGGTGGCAGTATTGGTTGGAACGAAATCGAGCGTTTGATACAAGCAGTTCAAACACAGGTTATGAATTCTTTTGATGATGGCGTACGTTTTATGCTTGTATCAAATAGCGGTATTTATATGTACCACTGGGAAGCTGATAAAATAATTCAACTTTTGAAAAAAAATGAGCGCTGGGTCTTAAATAATATTGGTGAAAAGGTCAGTGTTAAGTTAAGGGTTACACAAGAGCCAAACGAAGAGATGAACCATATTGGGGTTCGTATGGTGGCTGGACACTCAGGGTTTGCAGAAATATTTAATAGTAAAACTGAAGAAAAAGAGCATATTTTCTTCTCGCCAATATCTTCAGCTGGTTATAGCATTGCTGTAGTGATCCCAAACAAACTTATATTTTCCAGAATAAAAGAGTTACAAAAAACTCTCTGGATAATTTTTTCTATTGTTTTGGTGGCAGCCTTATTTATAGCCATTCGCTTATCTGTTCGTCTGTATGCGCCAATTCATAACTTAACTCAGGCTTCACATGCTTTATCTTTAGGTGACTATAGCGTGAAGATCGCCTCATCAGGTAAAGATGAACTCGGTGAACTATCACGTGTTTTTATTAGCATGCGTGATGAGCTTTCAATGAGAGAAGGACAACTTGAAAAACGCGTAGAAGAACGTACAAAAGCATTTGAAATTGCAACGGGAAAAGCCAGTGATGCGTTAACAGCCAAAAGTCGCTTTTTAGCCAATATGAGTCATGAAATCAGAACGCCTCTCAACGGTGTTTTAGGTACTTTGCAGTTATTACAAACAGCTCCTGGACTGAAAGAAGATGAGATGCTGTTAGTAAATACAGGGGTAACTTCAGCAACACATTTATTGTCGCTAATTAATGACATACTGGATATTTCTAAATTAGAGCAAGGAAAATTAAAAGCCGATAATTCAGTGTTTACATTACAACAGTTACAAGATGAAGTTTTCGCAATAGTTCAGCCCTTAGCTATAAAAAAGTCAATTATTATACAATGGCATAGCGATAACCACACACTTAGTGTTTACTCAGATAAAACACGCTTGAAACAGATATTGGTAAATTTAATCGGTAATAGTATTAAATTCTCACAATTAGGAAATGTGAATGTGACGATTTATACACAAAAAGAAGGTGCTGATTTAACATTGCAGTGTGTAGTGAAAGATAGTGGGATCGGGATTAAAGACGATCAACTCGCTGATATTTTTGAGCCATTTAGTCAAGCTGATAATAGTACAACACGTGTTTATGGTGGTTCAGGGTTAGGTTTAAGTTTATGTAAAGAGCTTGTAGAAATGCTTGGCGGTAAAATTACGATTCATTCAGAATTTGGTAAGGGAACTGAGGTCATTTTTAGTATTTTAACCGTTGAAAAAAATGAAAACAAAATTGAGAACACAGATCCAATGCTGGATTTTTCAAATGTGTCAGCCACAGTACTCGTTGTAGAAGATAATATGGTCAATCAATTGGTGATTAAAGCAATGCTTCTAAAGTTAAATCTAGATGTAGTAATAGCAAATGATGGCTTAATCGCTTTAGATATTCTACAGCAGCAAGATTTTGATATTGTTTTGATGGATATGCATATGCCTAATCTTGATGGAGTAAGTGCAACAAAAATTATCCGTGAAAATAAAAAATGGAAAAATCTTCCTATCATTGCGATAACGGCGAATGTAATGCAAGAAGATGTCAACGCATGTTTTCAAGCTGGAATGGATGATTACTTAAGTAAACCAATTGAGTTTAATTTACTCGCTTCATTATTATCACGCTGGTTGAAAACTTAGTTTTTAGTTCAGTTCCCGCCAGTCATTACATTGGTTTGATCACCATAGAAGCTTCTGAACCTTATTTCTCGTAACGAAGGTAAAGAGTGCGATTCACAAGCATAGCGATTAGGTCGATAAAACTTCACGAGACTCACTCAAACAAGATATTGATTGTATCAAAATAGGAACTCAGCTATGGTCTGTGTATAACCGAATTAATCTAAATGAGTAATCCATAAATTTATTCAGCATGGATGAGTAAATGTTTAAAGTCAGTTAAGAGACTAATACTTGTAGATACTTAACTTTCAAAAACAATGCGTAAAGGACAATAAATGATTAAGTATATTTTAATAATAGCAGCTGCATTTGGTGCTTATAAATTTTTCTTCTCTTCTGAAGGGCTAATTAAATCAAATATGAGTGAGATCCACTCAAGTGAGTATAAGTTTAAGATTACATTTCCTGACAAGCCAAGAGAAAAATCTGAAATCATTGATCTCCCTAATTACGGAAAATTCAAAACAGTGAGTTATTTTGTGCGTAAGCCTGAACTTGTTTGCGGTATTGTAATATCTGATTACTTAGATGCAGATGAAGTGAAAGGGGATATTTATGACCAAATAGATGTTGCCAAAAGAAATCTGCTCAACAGATATGGCAGTAGCATCAATAGTGAAGAGTTTATCTCTGTTGGGGGGGTAAGTGGCTATCAATTCGATGTGACGACAAAAGATAGTAAGTTGTTGAGAATGCAAATTTTTAAGTATATGAGTAATTCATACAACCTTAGTTGTCAGTACGAAAACTCGGATGATCATAAGGGGCAAATGAATGAGTTTATGGACTCATTTGAACTAATTTAATTTATCTTACTGACATAAATTATTTAAAAATATAGCCGCTTAACAGAGTAAAGTATAAATATACTAACAATGATTTTTGGTGTTTTTCAGCTTAATTATCATACATTACTTAATGCAGCGATTACGAAGGTCGCTTTGCTGTTTTAGCGGTAGGTTTCATCGGGAATGGTATATTTATACCCAAGCTACCTCAATATGAAGAATATTATTTTTCTTTAACCCTTTAACTCTTTTACGAGAACTTTGCTACAGCAGTACGTGATTTTCTACTATATTTTCAGCGCTATTTACTTCATTAGCGGCATATTCAACATTAAGAGAATGATATGCTTGAGCACCTTTACGGAACAAATGTTCAAGAAGCAAATTAGTAAAAAACTGAGGACAGAGAGATAAAGTACTTTGATAAACCAAAGACCGTCCATAATTATGCGTTTAATTGCTTCATCTAGGGAAATTTCTTATTTCTCATTTTTTGGAGGGGGTTATAAACTTAAATAGAAATTTATGAATTTGCTCTGTGCAATGTCTGGTAAATGATATTTCTTATCGATTGCTCGTAACATTAAAAAAGCGCGTTTAAAACGCGCTTTTTAATTACTAAACTAAATTAGCTAGCGTCAACTACTTTGACAGGCACAGATTTTTCAGCACTGAATTTAGTGATCATTGCTTCTTCAACCGGTGTGAACGATGTTAGGTCAATGCCTTCAACCGCAGACTTATATTCTTCGATTGTAGGGAAACGGCCTAATACGCTTGCAAGTACTACAAGTGGTGTAGAACCAAGCAGTGATTCACCTTTTTTATCTGATGTATCAGCTACAACACGACCTTGAAACAGACGTGTTGATGTGGCGATTACAGTGTCACCAGGTTCAGCTTTTTCTTGGTTACCCATGCATAAGTTACAGCCTGGGCGTTCTAAGTATAAGATATTTTCATACTTAGTACGTGCCGCAGTTTTTGGTTTCGCATCGTCAAATTCAAAACCAGCGTACTTAGCCAAGATTGCCCAATCGCCTTCAGCTTTTAGCTCATCAACGATGTTGTATGTTGGTGGTGCAACAACTAATGGTGCATTAAAGACGATTGAACCGTTTTTCTTTTCAAGGTTGCGTAACATGTGAGCGATGATTTTCATATCGCCTTTATGAACCATACACGAACCAACAAACGCCAAATCAACTGGCTTGTCAGTGTAGTATGAAACAGGGCGAATAACGTCATGAGTATAACGCTTAGATACATCGTCGTTGTTTACGTCTGGATCGGCAATCATTGGCTCAACGATTTCATTTAGATCAACCACTACTTCAGCGTAGTATTTAGCTACATCATCAGGTGCAAGCGCAGGGTTTGTGCCGCTGTTGATCTCTTCGATACGTGTGTTAGCTAAGTCGATAAGACCTTGAAGTGTCTGTGCTTTATTATCCATACCTTTGTTGATCATGATTTGGATACGGCTCTTAGCCAACTCAATAGACTTGATCAACGTTTCGTCGTTAGAAATACAGATTGATGCTTTCGCTTTCATTTCTGCAGTCCAATCCGTGAAAGTAAACGCTTGGTCAGCCATTAGAGTACCAATGTGTACTTCAATAACACGGCCTTGGAATACGTTTTCACCGCCAAATTGCTTAAGCATTTGCGCTTGAGTTGCGTGAACAACGTCACGGAAATCCATGTGCTTAGCCATGCTGCCTTTAAAGGTTACTTTAACAGACTCTGGAATTGGCATTGCCGCTTCACCCGTTGCAAGTGCTAATGCCACAGTACCTGAGTCAGCCCCAAACGCTACGCCTTTAGACATACGGGTATGTGAGTCACCACCAATGATAATAGCGCGGTCATCAATTGTGATGTCGTTTAATACTTTGTGGATTACGTCAGTCATTGCATGATAAACGCCTTGCGGATCACGAGCTGTGATCAGGCCAAATTTATTCATGAACGCCATTAATTTAGGAATATTTGCTTGTGCTTTGCTATCCCATACTGATGCTGTATGACAACCTGATTGATATGCACCGTCGAGAATAGGAGAAATAACAGAGGCTGCCATTGCTTCTAGTTCTTGCGCCGTCATTGGGCCAGTTGTATCTTGTGAACCAACAATGTTTACATTAACACGTACATCAGAACCCGCGTGTAGCGGTGAGTCAGACAATACGCCTACGGCATTACGGTTGAAGATTTTTTCAACGGCTGTTAAGCCTTGACCTTCATGCGATATTTCTTTAGCAGGTGCATATACAAGCGGTATATCAATACCTAAAGTTTCTGCTGCAAATGTTTGTAGTTTCTTACCAAATACCACGGCATAAGAGCCGCCAGCTTTCATAAATTCAATTTTTTGAGCACTGAATGCAGAAGACACATCAGCAAGCTCTTTATCGCCGTTGTATAATTTCTTCTCTTTGGTATTAATCGTTAAAACTGTACCAGTAGCAACAGAATACGCTTCTTCAAGAACTGCGTCGCCGTTAGCATCTGTTACTGTGTTACCGTTAGCATCTACCTTCTTAACCCAGTTTTTAAGGTCAAGACCGATACCACCAGTTACATCAACGGTTGTTAGGAAGATTGGTGAAATACCGTTAGTTCCTGCAACCACTGGTGCAATGTTGATGAACGGAACGTATGGACTTGCTTGTTTACCTGCCCAAAGTGCGACGTTATTAACGCCAGACATACGTGATGAACCCACGCCCATGGTGCCTTTTTCAGCAATTAGCATTACTTTTGCATTTGGGTGTTTTTTCTGTAACTCACCGATTTCTTGCTGTGCTTCTGGTGTGATCATGCATTTGCCGTGTAATTCACGGTCGGCACGTGAGTGCGCTTGATTACCAGGAGATAATAAATCAGTTGAAATATCACCTTCACCAGCGATGTAGGTTACAACATCGATTTTTTCTGCAATTTCTGGCAGCTTAGTGAAAAATTCAGCTTGTGCGTAGCTTTCTAATAACTCTTTAGCAACAGGGTGGCCTGCTTTATATGCTGCTTCTAAGCGAGCAGTATCTGCATCGTATAAGAACACTTGTGTTTTAAGTACGTCAGTCGCTTGTGCTGCAATTTCTGCGTTATCAGCAAATGCTAGATCAAGTAGCATTTCAATTGAAGGGCCGCCTTTCATATGTGAAAGAAGCTCAAAAGCATATTCAGTAGTGATTTCTGTTACAGCTTCGTCACCAAGAATAATTTCTTTTAAAAACTGTGCTTTAACGCCCGCAGCACTCGTTGTTCCTGGTAATGTATTATAGATAAAGAAATGCAGAGAATCCTCACGATGCTCGTTGTTCGTATCTTTTATTTGAGTGATGATTTCAGATAGTAGCTCTGCACTATCAATTGGTTTTGGGTTTAATCCAAGTTCCGTTTTACGGGTTTGGATTTCTTCCATATATTTTGTATACAAACTCATAGAAAACTCTCGGTATTTTACTTGATATGAAGTTAAGCATTTTAACTGATTTACAGTGACTAGTAATGCCCAAATGAAAAAAGCTTTGTGCCCAACTATAATTATAGCTGGTTTTACGTTGACGGTATCTATACACAAGGTAGGATTTTATCGTACTTGCACCATAATTTGTATATATGAAATGAATATTCACTATTAATCTTGTGAATGTATGATGGTTGTAGCGCATACTCGTCTAACTGTAAAAATTAAACAATGGAGGATTTTTGTTGTTCAATGTCTTCTGAACAGTTGATGCATAATGTACGTATGTGTTTAAACATCTAAATAATGATTATTTCAGCTAAAATAGGATAAAAGCTGTGATTTACGAGTTCGGAAGTTTCAGGTTAGTGCAATCACATATGAGATAAGAAGTTCTATTATGTCTCCTGATTAAATTTATATCGCTCTCGGCTTTTTTCATCAGCGATCCAGACTGTAATATCATTGAGTTTAATCAACCAGTAAGTGTTCAGATGTCGCTTTGTGTCATTTTATTTTATCAACGAAGTATCTCAAAGTATTGGCTCAGATCACTTTCTCAGCGTTCACTATCAATGGTATGCTCTTTTCTTTTAAATAAGAGATTTGCTATGGATGCTATTGAACTTTTATTAACCCGCCAATCAGATCCTCGATTGATTGCCCCAGGCCCTAATGATGATCAACTTAGTATTATTAAACAGGCGGCGTTGCGAGTGCCAGATCATGGCTGTATTGCACCATGGCAATTTATTGTTGTTGAGGGGGAAGGGCGTGAACGTTTGGGTGAGATCTATCATCAAAGTGCTATTGCAGAGCAACAAGATGAAAAAGTGATTAATCGTGCGAAAGAATTACCGCTGCGTGCCCCGATGATTATTATCGCTATTGCAAAATACCAAGCTCACCCAAAAGTTCCACGCGTAGAGCAAGTTCAAAGTGCTGGGTGTGCGGTGTTAGCTATGCAACAAGCAGCTTTCGCTCAAGGTTTAGGTGGTGTGTGGCGCACGGGTTATTTTGCACAGAGTGATGCAGTTAAAGGTGCTTTAAGCTTAACTCGTGAAGATGAAATTGTCGGGTATCTTTATTTAGGGACACCAGCGGTTGATTGTAAAAAATCTGTCCGTCATAGCCCTGAACACTTTTTTACAAATTTATAATCATTTTCACAAATGAATGAACTTTTCTCTAAAAATCTGGTCACATCATATTAAGTTTAAACGTGTTACTCTGCTTTAGCTGTAAGAAGTGCATGGATGCATTAATTGAACTATTTCTTCTGCAGTATGTTTTTTAATCTGTTGTTTTTTGTTAGTGTATGGATAGTCTTATAAAAATAACGATAAAGAAGACGAGAATGATGGGAAATTTATTTCTACGTGAAAAAGAGAAATGGTTAACGTGGTCCTTATGGGGCTTGGTTGGCGCAGCGCTGACTCTTTATATCGCAATGAGTACAAAAACACCGTATTTAGTGGCCTTTTCAGCGATGAGTATTCTTGTTTTACTGACTTGGTGGATGCAACGCAGTAAACGATTTGATTTTGGTCGAGCATTTAAAGTGTGTTTGTACGTAGTGATGTTAAGTGTATTACCGGCATTTATTTTGGTGATTATGCCAAGCGGTGACCTAAACAGATTTGATTTGATATTCCAAGTTATTAGCTTTGTTAGCTTAAGTTTATTAGCGTGTTCATTATGCTCACTAATTGCTCGTCGACCTAAGCAATATTATTGAACTGTCTTAAAATGAGTTAAAAAACCTATAATATCAATTATTTTAGGTTTTTTGCATTTTAGGGGTTTACAAAAAGAGTCATTCCCACTATTATCCGCGCCGTACGGAGAGATGGCAGAGTGGTCGAATGCACCGGTCTTGAAAACCGGCATGGGTTTATAGCCCATCTAGGGTTCAAATCCCTATCTCTCCACCATATTTAAAAAGCCGCCTTATGGGCGGCTTTTTGCTATCTGGAGTTTATGATGTCTCAACAAAACCAATTAAACACGTTGCAACGGGTGGTCAAACATGTCCTGTTATGGACTGTATTTGCTTATTGCTATCACAGTGCCATCAACTTGCTCGTCAAAATGGCTATTGATGCCCAACCTGATGCTGTTTTACTTACGTCGTTTGTTTATTGTTTAGGTTTCAATATTCTCAGTGGACATTTGATCACAAAATATGACAAACATTGGCCTGTGATTGGTGCATTTTTTATTGGGGTCGTTGGTGTTGTTGTAGTACCTGCGGTATTAGTTGGTACGCATGCATTATTGAGTAGACCATTGCTTGCTGGTATTTTAATCAGCCTGCCAGTATTTACTTTTGCAATGGGCCTAATTAAGCAAAAACTCAATAAAAACTAAGCTTAAAGAAGCCCAAAAGGGCTTTTTTTTATGATAGCATAGACGCGTCTTTTAACTGATACCAGCGCATGATAGGTTGGTATAAACAAAACGTGAAACACATTATGTCAGATAATTTTACTACAGATGCTGAAAAAGCAAGTTACGGTATTGGCTTACAAATGGGTGAGCAACTTAAAGCTAATCCATTCGAAGGTTTAAACTTAAATTCAGTATTTGAAGGCATGAAAGATGCGTATGCTGGTAGCGACTTCCAAGTCGAGATCCCTGAGATCCAAGCTGCATTCGAAAAAATCAATACAGAAATTCAAGCACGTCGTGAAGAAGAGTCAAAAGTACTCTCTGCTGAAGGCATTTCATTTTTAGAAGAAAATGCAAAACGTTCTGAAATCACAGTAACTGAGTCTGGTTTACAGTATGAAGTATTAACTGCTGGTGAAGGCGCTAAGCCAACGGCAGAATCAACTGTACGTACTCATTACCATGGTACATTAATCAACGGTACTGTTTTTGATAGCTCTTATGAGCGTGGTCAACCTGCTGAGTTCCCTGTAGGTGGCGTGATCAAAGGTTGGACTGAAGCATTACAAATGATGGGCACTGGCTCAAAATGGCGTTTATATGTTCCTCATGAGCTTGCTTATGGTGAACGTGGTGCTGGCGCTGCAATTGCTCCTTTCTCAACGCTTATTTTTGATGTTGAGTTAATCGAAATTCTTTAATTAGACATTTTGATATTAAAAAGCCGCGCTAATATTTATTAGCGCGGCTTTTTGTTGTTACAAAGTAATATTATACTAATCTGCATAAACATTTGAACAATTTAACGAAGTAAATCACGCTATAACGGCGTTAAAAATTTTTAATTTAGAACCACTGGATATAAAAATTTTTGCTTAGGAAGAACCCTTTGGGCAGCGCATGTTTGGCATTTATACTGCGTTATCGCCTATTTATGGGGAACAACCCACACCATAGGCGCTGCCTTGCCTAAATGCCAAACATACTGCTGCAAAATTAATCACGAAAGGTCAACACGTCCTCGTTATAACGCAATTTACTTGTCATTAAATAGACCCCATATCGACCCAGATTGGTATTAAAAGTAACCACGTACACCAATTCTAAAATTACGACCAGGTAGAGGGGCTTTATCCTTGATAAAAGAGCTGTGAACAAAGCCTAATTCATCTGTAATATTATCTATATTGATATAAAATTGTGTATCAACAGGGCCAACGGTTAATTGGTAATTTGCTTGTGCATCAAATAATGTATAGCTATCAGTTGCAGTTTCATAAGCGGTAATGTCATTTTGTTCAAAATAATGTGTGCCGGTTAAGCTAAACTGCCAATCATTAAGATTATATTGTAACTCAGAGCCTAACTTGTTCGCAGGTATACGCGGTAAGTTATTATCGTCAGAAGATAGCTTGGCCGTTGTAGAATCACCAAAAAGCTTGATCATCGCATTTGAATTTATTTTGTAATGCGCATCAAATTCTAGACCATATAATTGTGCATCTTTGCTTACAAATTGATATACAGTCATGTCACCTTCGTGACCTTCTTCTGCAGCTTCTAAACCGTGCTCTTCATCGAAGACTAGACCCGTATTTTGCTGATAATAGAAATTTTCAATATCGTTATAAAAAAAGTTAACGGTATAACCAAAATCACCACTAAAGCGTCTAAAACTTAAATCAATATTAGTTGATGTTTCTTGCTTTATATCCTCTGGCTCAAAGTGAATCTCACCTTCTTCAATTTCATAGCCTAGGCCAAGTTCATAGGTGCCGGTGGCAATATGAACACCATTTGAAAGTAATTCAGCAGAAAGCGGTGCTCGTTCAGAATGAGATAAGCTTAGTGCGATACTTTGTCCTGGCGTATACTGCCAAATACCACCTGCAGAGACGCTTAAATTAGTGAAACTTTTACTGTATAGCTGTGTTTGTGCGTTTGACTCATCATGGTCATGGTCATGGTCATGGTCATGGTCATGGTCTGCGATTGCGCTATCAATAGTGTAATCTTCTAAGCGTGCACCAAACTCAATAGTAACATCACCAATTTGCTGCTCTTCTAAAATAAAGATTGCATGACTGGTTGTTTTACTGGCTGGAGTAAATGCTTCTTCGCCATTAGCGTCATAGTCAGAATCGCTAAAGTGATAACCTACCATACCGTGCCAATTAGCAAACTTATGCTCAATGTTTAATCGTGCTTCTGTAGTTTCGTTACTAAAAATAGTACCAATAGCACCATCTTCAATTTCAGCATGACGATAGTCAGTATAACCAACACGTAAGTTAATTGTTTCTATCCAATTATTATGCAACGCATAGCTCATAAGACCTTGCCAGCGAGCTTGCTCTACACGTGCATAAACTGGCGTTTCTTCACCTTCTTCGTGGTCATGGCCGAGCTCATGATCGTGTTCGTGTTCATGGTGTTCATGTGCAGGGATACCGTAGTCAGTATCAATACGTCCGTAAGCCAAACCAAGAGTAAAATGTTCACCCACATAACTGGTACCAAAATTAACGGTTTGACTATCAATAAATGTGTTTTCTACAGATGTTGCGGTTTCATGTTCTTCTTCTTCATGGCCGTCATGATCTTCGTGCTCTTCTTCGGGTAAATCAAAACGCGGCGTTTGATAATCATCACCAGTACGTTTTGTACCATCAAAATGAAAATTAAAGTTGTTGTGACCTGTTTCCAGTTTTGCTGCATACGTATTAGCATTTGAAACCGTGTCATGGGTGTATTCAACAGCACCAGTTAGCTGTTCAATGTTATCAGTCGGAATTCGGTTATCAACAACATTTACCACGCCGCCGATCGCACCTGACCCATAGAGTAGGGTTGCAGGTCCACGTAAAACTTCAATTTGTTCTGCAGCTAAACTATCGTTTGAGGTCGCGTGATCAGGACCAATGCGTGACGCATCACTACTGTCTAATCCGTTTTGTGTGATCTTAACGCGCGGGCCATCTAAACCACGGATAATTGGACTTGATGATACCGGACCAAAATAACTGGCATTTACGCCAGGAATTCCCTTGAGAGTTTCACCTAGGGTTGGTTTAGCTTTGTTACGTAATTCATCACCAGCAAGTACGCTCACTGGCGAAATCATTTCTAAGCTGTTTTTATGCAAAGCTGACGCATATACGACCATCGTTTCAACAGACGTTGGGGTGAGTGTAATATTTAGAGCCGAGCTAGCTTCATTTACTGCAATACGTGCATCAATGTAATTACTTTTACTTATGTGTAATTGACTATTGGCATCAACATTAATACTGAATTGACCATTGTCATCAGTTTTAATTGATTGTGTTTTCCCGTGTATATGTACATCGGCCTGACTAATTGGTTGATTATTAGTATCTAATACTTGGCCTTTGATAATGCCAGCATGAGCGGAAAATGAACTAAGGGCAGTGATTATTGCAGTGGAAATTAATGAATGTCGGATCATGGGTACTACATCGTGATGATTATGTTGTGATATAATATAACACCAACAATAAAGAGGATCAATAATGTTATACCATAACTTTTAATAATCCGCTTAAATTTTTATATCCGCTATACTTACTTTTAAGTAGCCGATCATAGGTATTTGCAATGAGTGATAAAACCCGCGTTTTTAAAGCTCGGTTTACTATTGCTGATTTGCGCCAGCAACGGAACCACCAAGAAGTGTTCACTACGGCTTTAGTTAAGAATGAGAGCTTAGAGCATTTTATTTTAAAGCTACTTGGTTACTGTCTGCTATCTTATGATAAAGATGCGGTGATAAATAAGCAATTTGATAAACTAACGCCAGACGTTAGTATTAAAGCCTTAGACGAGCATTATAAGACATGGCTAAGTGTTGATAAGCCCGATGCAGAGCAGCTAATTAAAATAGCCAAAAATGTTGATGAGCTTCTTATATTGACCGCCGCCAATACTGATTGGCTAGCGGATGTTCAGACACGATTGAGTTTCTTTTCAAACAGCCATATTATTGAAATTGATCAGCAGTTTATTGATGATATACGGGCTGGCTTAACGAGAAACTTAAGCTGGGATGTTATAATAGATGACACAAGTTTGATGATTAGCGATAAAGATCATTGCTATGAAACGAATAAATTTGATTGGCACTAAAACGTACCAATGTTTATATCTCGTCTTTTAATCATTTAAAACTCAGGGTAATACTGCCATTTGGTTTACAACAACACAGTAATACTTCGCCTTCTCTGACAAACGCTAAAGGCTCTTGGTTATAATTAACAGTTCCATCAATAAGCGTTGCCCTACAGGCACCACAATAGCCTTCGCGGCACTGATAGGGCACAGTTAATTTGTTTTGTTCTAAACAGTCTAAAAGAGAAGGGCAGCCAGTATTAAAATCAAAACACTGGCTGTCATCTGCAAGGTGAACCTTTGCAGTTTTTTGTACAGACATTAGAGATCAAAATCACCAAAGTCAGACGCATCTACTTGCGAGTCAATTTGGCCAACAAGATATGAGCTTATTTCGGCTTCCTGTGGGGCAACCTGTACATTATCAGAAACAAGCCATGAGCTGATCCAAGGAATTGGATTGCTGTTACTCGGAAATTGTGCAGGTAGGCCAACTGCAATCATACGTGCATTGGTAATGTATTCTACGTATTGACAAAGAATATCTTTATTTAAACCAATCATGGATCCATCTTTAAATAAATACTCAGCCCATTCTTTTTCTTGCTCAGCAGCATCAACAAACATTTGAATTGCTTCTTCACGACACTGTGCGGCTACAATAGCCATTTCAGGGTCATCTTTGCCATCTTGCATAATATTAAGAATATGTTGTGTACCAGATAAATGCAGTGCTTCATCACGGGCAATAAGTTTTATTATTTTTGCATTACCTTCCATTAGCTCTCGCTCAGCAAATGCAAATGAGCAAGCAAAGCTAACATAAAAGCGGATCGCTTCTAAAATATTCACTGACATCATGGCAAGGTACAAAAGTTTTTTAAGCTCAAATAAACTGATATTAACGGTTTCACCGTTAAGCACATGCTTACCTTCACCATATAAGTTGTATACGGCAACTTTATTAATTAACTCGTCGTAATATTTAGTTACCGCATCAGCACGTTCACTAATTTTTTCATTACTGACGATATCGTCAAAAATAAGTTCAGGGGCTTGGGTTACATTACGAATAATATGTGTATATGAACGGCTATGAATTGTTTCACTGAATGCCCATGTTTCAATCCAAGTTTCAAGCTCAGGAATAGACACAATCGGCAGTAATGCAACATTAGGCGATCGACCTTGTACACTATCAAGCAAAGTTTGGTATTTTAAATTACTTAAAAATATATGTTTTTCGTGATCTGGCAAGGCTTGGAAATCTAAGCGGTCTTTGCTTACATCAACTTCTTCTGGGCGCCAAAAAAACGAAAGTTGTTTTTCAATTAATTTTTCGAAAATAGGGTACTTCTGTTGATCATAACGCGATACGTTAACGGTTTGGCCGAAAAACATCGGTTCTTGTAGTTGGTTATTATGGTTTCGGCTAAAAGTAGTATAAGACATAAGATCACTCAAAAAACGAACAGGATAAAGCGGGCGTAAAGCCCGCTTCAAATTTATATTTATAATCGATTAGATTTTACATGCGCCGCCTGCACAATCATCATCTTCCACTTCTGGTGTTTCGTCTTGCATATCAGAAGCACCATCACGTGTATTATGGTAGTAAAGTGTTTTAACCCCTAGTTTATATGCACCTAGTAAGTCTTGTAGTAACACCTTCATAGGTACTTTACCCCCTTCAAACTTATTTGGATCATAATTAGTGTTTGCAGAAATTGTTTGGTCAACAAATTTTTGCATAATACCAACAAGTTCTAAATAACCTTTGTTTGATGGGATATCCCATAATAACTCGTAGCTATCTTTTAGGCGCTCATACTCAGGCACAACTTGCTTTAAAATACCATCTTTACTGGCTTTTACACTGATATGCCCGCGAGGAGGCTCAATACCATTCGTTGCGTTTGAAATCTGTGATGATGTCTCTGACGGCATCAACGCAGATAACGTTGAGTTACGCATACCATACTCTTTAATATTGGCACGCAATGTGTCCCAATCTAGATGCAATGGCTCATCACAGATTTTATCTAAATCACGCTTATACGTATCTGTTGGCATAATACCTTGTGAATACGTTGTTTCGTTAAATTTAGGGCAAGCACCGCGTTCTTTTGCAAGTTCATTTGATGCTTTCATTAGGTAGTACTGAATTGCTTCAAATGTTTTGTGCGTTAATGCGTTAGCACTGCCATCAGAGTAACGCTTACCATTTTTAGCAAGATAGTAAGCGTAGTTGATTACGCCTATACCTAATGTGCGACGACCCATGGTTGCATTTTTTGCAGCGGGGACAGGGTAGTCTTGAAAATCAAGCAGATTATCAAGGGCACGTACAGCCAGCTCTGCAAGTTCTTCAAGCTCATCCAGTGACTCAATCGCACCTAAGTTAAATGCTGACAAAGTACATAAAGCAATCTCGCCTTCTTCATCATTTACATTGTTAAGCGGCTTAGTTGGTAACGCTATTTCTAAACATAAGTTAGATTGACGAATAGGCGCAACTTTAGCAATGAACGGGCTGTGCGTATTGCAGTGATCTACATTTTGTAAGTAAATACGGCCTGTACTTGCACGCTCTTGTGCAAACATTGAAAACAGTTCAATGGCTTTAATACGTTTTTTACGAATTGAGTCATCTTGTTCGTACTGCACATATAATTTATCAAATTCATCTTGATCTTCAAAAAATGCATTATATAAACCAGGCACGTCTGATGGGCTAAAGAGCGTGATGTAATCGTCTTTAATTAAACGCGAGTACATAAGTTTATTAAACTGAACACCGTAGTCAAGGTGACGTACACGGTTATCATCAACACCACGGTTGTTTTTAAGTACTAATAAATTTTCAACTTCTAAATGCCAAAGCGGGTAGAATAAAGTGGCTGCACCACCACGCACACCACCTTGCGAGCAGCTTTTAACGGCTGTTTGGAAGTGCTTATAAAAAGGAATACAACCGGTGTGGTAGGCTTCGCCATTGCGAATAGGGCTACCAAGTGCACGAATGCTACCAGCATTAATACCAATGCCTGCACGTTGCGATACGTATTTTACAATCGCGGATGATGTTGCATTGATAGAATCTAAGCTATCACCACACTCAATAAGTACACATGAACTAAATTGACGTGTCGGCGTACGTACACCGGCCATTATTGGTGTTGGTAATGAAATTTTAAATAATGAAACTGCGTCGTAAAAACGTTTAATGTAATCTAAACGTGTTTCTTTTGGGTAATCTGAAAACAGACTGGCGGCTACTAAAATGTATAAAAACTGCGCGCTCTCATAGATTTCGCCTGTAACGCGGTTTTGGACTAAATACTTACCTTCAAGTTGTTTAACCGCAGCGTAGCTGAAGTTTAAATCACGTCCATGATCAAGGTACTCGTCCAATGCATCAATTTCTTGTTCTGTGTAATCAGCCAGTAAGTGAGCGTCGTAGCGCTTGTCTTCAACTAGCTTAACAATGTGATCATATAAACGAGGTGGTTCAAATTGACCATATGCTTTTTTACGTAGGTGGAATACAGCTAAACGTGCAGCTAAGTACTGATAATCAGGAGACTCTTTAGAGATCTGATCGGCTGCCGCTTTAATGATGGTTTCATGAATGTCTTCGGTACGAATACCGTCATAAAATTGAATATGTGATTTTAATTCAACTTGCGAGACAGAGACATTTTTTAGACCCTCGGCGGCCCAAGCAATAACGCGATGGATCTTATCTAAATCAAGTGACTCTTTGCGGCCGTCACGTTTGCTTACAGATAGCTGTTGGTTCATAATTTTGCCTGTATTCCTTGAGGAAATATTTTCTAAAAAAATTTTTATTGTGTTAATGCTACTTTAACGAGAATTTAATTGTATAAGTCTTAGCCACAACATCTGGTGCTTATCAAATTCTAGGTCACAAGATAGAGTGGTCTGCGATCTTTTGCAAGGTACATAAATACCCTTGATTGTGGATAAGGTTGGGATAACATGATTGTGTTAGTGGGCATTAACCTTTGACCTTCTGATTAAAATGAAATTTATAAAAATCAACTCCAGATTGAGTAAATTATCTCATTTTAAAAATAAATTTCTGCTGCTTTTTTTATCAGCAATCAATGCACAAAAATTAACACAATCACAATATGTAGTGGTTAAAAATTAGCTAGGCACTATATATGGTTAAAAGCATCAATAGGGGAGTACCAATTAAAATCAGCTTGCCAGCCTATTGCATCAGCTACACTAGGGATATATCCCCATAATGCCGTAGCGCTGTGCATGTTTGCAGCTTTGGCTGCGACAATGTCACGCTGTGCATCACCTATGTATAAACACCGAGTTGGTTCAACACCTAATAAATTAGCGGTGTGTAGTAGCGGCAATGGGGAAGGCTTGGCTACTGCTAACGTGTCACCACTGACAACCGCTTGCGCGCCTTTTAATTCAGTAATCGCTGAAACTAATGGGGTGGTCAAAAAGCCAGGTTTATTGGTCATTATTCCCCATTTAATGTTTTTTTGCTCAAGAGCAATTAATAAAGACGCTATACCAGAAAAACAGTGGCTATGCGTTGCAATATTATTTGCGTAAGCATTTAACAATTGCTGGCGTAAATCACCTTGCTTTGGGTGAGCATGCCACTGCTGGCCGAACCCGGCTTCCAGCAGCGCCATGGCACCATTAGAAGCTGCAGGACGATAGATGTCAGCCGAAACCTGTGGTTGATCATGATCAACGAGTACGCTATTAAGCGCTGCGCCTAGATCATCTGCGGTGTCCAGTAGTGTGCCATCTAAATCAAAAATAAAGGCATCATAGCTAATAACTGGCGTTGCTGTTTTAGAGTCAGCCATTACGCCAGTTTCTCAAAGTGCAAAATATAATTAACGCTGACATCGGTATTTAAGCTGTATTGCTTTGATAGCGGGTTATAGCTAAGGCCAGCGCTGGCACGTACTTTTAATCCAGCTTGCTCTGCCCATGCAATAAGTTGTGCAGGTTTAATAAATTTTTTGTGGTCGTGAGTTCCCTCTGGCACCATTTTTAATAACTTTTCTGCGCCAACAATGGCAAACAAATATGCTTTTGGGGTTTTATTTAAGGTTGAAAAAAATACATCCGCACCCGGTTTGGCTAGTTTGGCAACGGCATGGATAATAGAAGCGGGATCAGGTACATGTTCTAACATTTCCATGCAGGTAATAGTATCAAAGCGAGCAGGGTACTGCGCTGCATACTCTTCTGCTGGTATTTTTATATACTCAACATTTACACCTGTTTCTAAACTGTGCAATTTAGCCACGGTTAATGGTTCTTGACCCATATCAATACCGGTCACGTGTGCGCCCATTCGCGCCATACTTTCACTTAAAATTCCACCACCACAGCCTACGTCGAGTGTTTCTTTGTCAAACAAACCATGGGCTTTGTCGGCTATGAAGTCTAATCGTAACGGGTTGATCTCATGAAGAGGTTTAAATTCTCCATCTCGGTCCCACCATCGTTCGGCAATGGCTTCAAATTTTGCAATTTCTGCGTTATCTACATTTTGATGTTCGGTCATAAAAAGCTTCCTCGTCAATCTGAGGCCATTATATAGGGGGAAATTAATAAATCGCAAAGATTTAGCGCCTGTAAATATAAATAAATTGTGGTAGCATGACTTGGTAATAATAACTAAATACCCGCAAGCGCCCAGTATGTGGCACTTTAGGGGTAAATACTGAAGGAATGTGATATCAAATGACTGATTTCGCCAATGAAATTCTGCCAGTCAATATTGAAGACGAGTTAAAAAACTCCTATTTAGATTACGCGATGAGCGTAATTGTAGGACGAGCATTACCAGACGTACGTGACGGTTTAAAACCTGTTCACCGCCGCGTTTTGTTTGCTATGAACGAGCTTAATAATGATTGGAATAAGCCTTACAAAAAATCAGCCCGTGTGGTTGGTGACGTAATTGGTAAATACCATCCCCATGGCGACAGCGCTGTGTATGACACGATCGTACGTATGGCACAGCCATTCTCATTACGTTATATGCTAGTAGACGGCCAAGGTAACTTTGGTTCAGTTGATGGTGACTCAGCAGCAGCAATGCGTTATACGGAAGTCCGTATGGCGAAAATGTCTCATGAGCTTTTGGCCGATCTTGAAAAAGAAACGGTTGATTTTGTACCTAACTACGACGGTACAGAGCAAATTCCTGACGTATTGCCTACGAAAGTTCCTAACTTATTAGTAAACGGTTCATCGGGTATTGCGGTAGGTATGGCAACAAACATTCCGCCTCATAACTTAACTGAAGTTGTGAATGGTTGTTTAGCCCTTATTCAAAACCCTGATTTAACAATCCTTGAGTTAATGGATTATATTCCGGGGCCAGATTTCCCAACTGCGGCAATTATTAATGGTAAAAAAGGCATTGAACAAGCCTATTTAACCGGTCGTGGTAAAGTGTACATGCGTGCACGTGCAGAAATCGAAGTCGACGAAAAAACTCATCGTGAAACGATTATCGTTCACGAAATCCCTTATCAAGTAAACAAAGCGCGTTTAATCGAAAAGATTGCAGAGCTGGTTAAAGATAAGAAGATTGAAGGTATTAGTGCATTACGTGATGAATCAGATAAAGACGGTATGCGTATCGTTATCGAGATCAAACGTGGTGATGTAGGTGAAGTGATTCTAAACAACCTTTATGCACAAACTCAGTTACAAACTGTGTTTGGTATGAACATGGTTGCCTTAATTAATAATCAACCTAAGTGTTTCAATTTAAAAGAAATGCTTGAAGAGTTTATTATTCACCGTCGTGAAGTTGTAACGCGCCGCACCGTATTTGATTTACGTAAAGCTCGCGATCGTGCACACATGCTCGAAGGTTTAGCGATTGCACTTGCAAACATTGACCCAATTATCGAACTTATTCGTAACTCGCCAACCCCAGCTGAAGCAAAAATTGCCTTAGCCGCGCGTCCGTGGGAATTAGGTAATGTTAAAGCCATGCTTGAAAAAGCGGGTGAAGCAAATGTAGCGCGTCCTGATTGGTTAGCTGATGACTTAGGCATTCGTGATGGTCAGTATTATATTTCTGAGCAACAAGCCCAAGCTATCCTTGATTTGCGTTTACATAAGCTAACAGGTCTTGAGCACGAAAAGATTCTAAGCGAATACCAAACGTTATTAGATTTAATTGCTGAGCTTTTATATATTCTTGCTACACCAGAGCGCTTAATGGAAGTTATCCGCGATGAGCTAGTTGAAATTAAAGCGCAATATGGTGATGAACGTCGTACGGAAATCAATGCCGCAGCGCATGATATCAGTTTAGAAGACTTGATCACTGAAGAAGACGTAGTAGTTACACTTTCTCACGAAGGTTACGTTAAGTATCAACCATTATCTGATTACGAAGCACAGCGTCGTGGTGGTAAAGGTAAGTCAGCAACGAAGATGAAAGATGAAGATTTCATCGAACGTTTATTAGTTGCAAATACGCACGATACGATTCTGTGTTTCTCAACAGCTGGTCGCTTATATTGGCTTAAAGTGTATCAATTACCGCTTGCTAGCCGAGCTGCCCGCGGTAAGCCAATTGTAAACTTACTGCCGCTTGAGGCTGACGAACGTATCACAGCAATCTTACCGGTGCGTGAATATGCAGAAGATAAATACATCTTTATGGCAACTGCATTTGGTACAGTTAAGAAAACACCACTGACAGCGTATAGCCGTCAACGTGCTAGCGGTATTATTGCGGTTAACTTAAATGATGGTGATAGCTTAATTGGTGTAGACATCACTGATGGAAGCAACGAGATCATGCTATTCACTGATGCTGGTAAAGTTGTTCGCTTTAAAGAAGCTGAAGAATCTCCAGTATTAGATGAAAATGGTAACCCAGTACTTGATGAAAATGGTAAGCCAGAAATCAAGTTCAAAGGTGTACGCCAGATGGGTCGTACAGCAACGGGTGTTCGTGGTATTAAAATGCCTGAAGGTCAACGTGTTGTCTCATTAATTGTACCTAAGACAGATGGTGCTATCTTAACAGTAACTGAAAACGGTTATGGTAAGCGTACTTTACTTGAAGATTATCCATCGAAGAGTCGTGCGACTCAAGGTGTGGTATCAATCAAAGTAAGTGAGCGTAATGGTGCTGTTGTTGGTGCAGTTCAAGTTGATGATAACGATGAAATCATGATTATATCTAATCGTGGAACCTTAGTACGAACTCGCGTTAACGAAGTTTCTACAGTTGGGCGTAATACCCAAGGTGTTATTTTGATAAGAACTATTGACGAAGAGCAAGTAGTTGGTTTACAACGTATCGAAGAAATTGAAATCGATGAGCTTGAAGCTATCGAAGGCGAAAGCGTTGAAGTAGTCGAGATTGTTAATGATGACGCTGGGGATAACCCTCCAGCAGAATAGCATTAATAAATAAAAGCGGCTTTGGCCGCTTTTTTTTATTGTTAAAATAAAACTGAGCAATAATATTAATCCCCAGATACGGGGATAAATATACACTCTTATTGTTAAATTACTGGAATGAGGAAAGGTAATGAGTAAATATAATTTTTGTGCGGGGCCTGCAATGTTGCCGCCAGAAGTAATGGCAAAAGCACAAAAAGAATTTGTTGATTGGCAAGATTTAGGTGTGTCGGTGATGGAGATAAGCCACCGAAGTAAAGAGTTTTTAGCGCTCACAGCAAAATGTGAAGCAAGTCTACGCCGTTTGATGGATATTAGTGACGAGTTTGAAATATTATTTATGCACGGTGGTGGTCGCGGTCAATTTGCTGCAGTACCGTTAAATTTGCACCTCGATGACAAAGCCGCCGTGTATTGTGAAAACGGCGTATGGTCAAAAGGCGCAGTAACTGAGGCATTAAAATTTACCCAAGTGACAGAGCTTGATGTACGTAATGATAGTGATGAGCAATTTTCAATCAAGCCAGTGAGCGAATGGCAATTCCCCGCGGATCCGTCATACATTCATTATTGCCCTAATGAAACCATTGATGGTATTGAAGTATTTGACGTACCAAGTCATCCTACTGCACCCATAATCGCAGATATGTCATCAACGATCTTATCTCGTGAATTTGACGTCAATAAGTTTGATTTAATCTATGCTGGCGCGCAAAAGAATATTGGTCCATCAGGCTTAGCCATTGTCATCATCCGTAAAACCTTGTTAGAGCGCCAAGGCTTAGCTAAACCTGGTGTATTTGATTACGCGCTAGAGGTTAAGCAAGGCAGTATGTATAACACACCACCAACATTTGCATGGTATTTAGCAGCGGAAGTGTTCGAATGGCTTGAGCAAAATGGTGGCGTTAAAGCCATGGAACAGCAAAACATTGCAAAAGCCGAATTACTTTATGGTTTTATTGACGAGTCGCCATTTTATAACAATAAAGTGGCAAAACACTGTCGTTCACGCATGAATGTACCATTTTGGTTAAACGATGAAAGCTTGAATCAGCAATTTCTATCACACGCTAAAGAAGCTGGTTTACTAGCCCTTGAGGGACACCGTATTGTTGGTGGCATGCGCGCGAGTATTTATAACGCAATGCCACTTGCCGGTGTACAGGCTTTAGTTGATTTCATGGCAAAGTTTGCCAAGGAGAACAGCTAATGGAGCAACTACGTTTAGAGCCAATTAATAACGTAAATGGTAGCGTGACATTACCTGGCTCAAAAAGTTTATCAAACCGTATTTTATTATTGGCAGCACTTGCCGAAGGCACAACGGTTGTTGAAAATTTATTGGACAGTGACGATATTCGCCACATGCTAGGCGCATTAAAATTATTGGGTGTAGATGTAAGCCTCAATGATGATAAAACAGTTGCAACAGTAAAAGGTGTTGGCGGGCAATTATTAACCCCATCAGAGCCATTATTTCTTGGTAATGCTGGTACAGCGTATCGTCCTCTAACGGCCGTACTTGCTGCTGTATCAGGCGAGTACGAATTAATTGGTGAACCGCGTATGGAAGAGCGACCAATTGGTCATTTGGTTGATGCACTGCAAGCGCTTGGCGGTGATGTAACTTATTTAAAAAATAAAGATTATCCGCCACTAAAAATCGTGGGTGGACAGATTAAGGGCGGACAGGTTGAAATTGACGGCAGTATTTCAAGTCAATTTTTAACCGCGCTATTAATGGCAGCCCCCTTATTCAGTGGTGACACCAAGATCACAATTAAAGGCGCGTTAGTTTCAAAACCGTATATTGATATTACCCTCGATGTCATGGCACGTTTTGGTATTGCAGTAGCGAATGATGATTACAAAACCTTTATCGTAAAAGGCGCACAGCAATACCAAGCGATTGAACGCATTATGGTTGAAGGTGATGCGTCATCAGCCTCTTATTTCGTAGCTGCAGCTGCGATTGCAGGTGGTGAAATAGAAATCAAAGGCGTTGGTGCTAAATCAGTGCAAGGTGACATTGGTTTTGCCAAAGTGATGGAGCAGGTGGGTGCTAAAATTGATTGGTATGATGAGCGCTTAGTTGTTCGCAAAGGGCAATTGAAAGGTGTAGACATAGATGCCAACGCTATTCCTGATGCAGCGATGACACTTGCAACAGTGGCTTTATTTGCAGATGGCCCTACAGCTATTCGTAATATTTATAATTGGCGCGTAAAGGAAACTGACCGCTTACATGCAATGGCAACTGAGCTTCGTAAAGTCGGGGCTGAAGTTGTTGAAGGGGAAGATTTTATCGAAATTATCCCCCCAACACACTTTAATGACGTTGCAATTGATACGTACGACGATCACCGCATAGCCATGTGTTTTGCTATGGTAGCAGTAGGTGGAAAAGCAATTACAATTAATGATCCTAAATGTACCTATAAAACATTTCCGACATTTTTCAAGACCCTAGCGTCAGTAAGTCATTAAGGTACAGCGTTGTTGATATAAAAAGTTACATACAAAAAGCGGATAAATTTAATTATCTGACGTATAATATGGCGGTTTTATTTTGGTGTGCATTGAAGGAGGTTTAAATGCAGGCGTTATTAATGCCCGTAATCACCGTTGATGGCCCAAGTGGTTCAGGTAAAGGAACTGTTTGTCGCTTGTTAGCCGAGAAATTAGGGTGGGATGTATTAGACAGTGGTGCTATTTATCGTGTTTTATCACTGGCTGCACTTCACCATCAAATTGCATTGGACAATGAAGAGGCATTAGTGCCTTTAGCTGCCAATTTAGATGTGCAATTTTTAGTGGATAGTCAAACAAATGCTGGAAAAGTTATTCTTGAAGGCGAAGACGTATCAACTACAATACGTAATGAAGAGGTTGGTGCTGCAGCGTCAAAAGTTGCAGCGCTACCACGCGTTAGAGAGGCCTTATTACGCCGCCAACGCGCATTTCGCACAGAAAATGGCTTAGTTGCAGATGGCCGAGATATGGGCACTGTCGTGTTTCCAGATGCGCCATTGAAAATATATTTAACCGCAAGTGCAGAAGAACGTGCTCGTAGACGTTTTGTTGAGTTGAATGAGCGCGGTCTTGATGTTACACTAAGTGGTCTATTAGAAGACATTAAAGCACGTGATGATCGCGATATGAATCGCGCTGTTGCGCCGCTTGTGCCTGCAGATGATGCAATTGAACTCGATACTAGCGAGCTTAATGCTCAGCAAGTATTTGATAAAGTTATAACTTTAATCGATATTGCAATATCTGAAGGTAAGTTTCCTAAACGAAACTAAACACATTTTATGCACCAGCAGGATGCCAGTGCTATTTTAACAACCCCATGCAGCATGGTTGCTAATTGGTAATAATATATGAGACGTATATTCGTATGTCAGAAAATTTTGCGCAGTTATTTGAAGAAAGCTTAAAGGGTTTTGAAGCAGAGCAAGGCTCTATTGTTAAAGGTACAGTTATCTCAATCGAGAACAACATTGTACTTGTAGATGCTGGTCTTAAATCAGAAAGTGCTATCCCTGCAGAGCAGTTCAAAAATGCTGCTGGTGAACTAGAAGTTGCTGTTGGCGACGAAGTAGATGTTGCACTAGATGCAATTGAAGACGGTTTCGGTGAAACTATCCTTTCTCGTGAGAAAGCTAAGCGTCACGAAGCATGGATCCGTCTTGAGAAAGCATGTGAAGAGCAAGAGACTGTTACTGGTGTTATCAACGGTAAAGTTAAAGGCGGTTTCACAGTTGAAGTTGATTCAATCCGTGCTTTCCTACCTGGTTCACTTGTTGATGTTCGTCCAGTACGTGACACAACTCACCTTGAAGGCAAAGAGCTTGAATTTAAAGTAATCAAGCTTGATCAAAAACGTAACAACGTTGTTGTTTCACGTCGTGCAGTTATCGAATCTGAAAACTCACAAGAACGTGAAGAGCTTCTTGCTAACCTTGTTGAAGGTCAAGAAGTTAAAGGTATCGTTAAGAACCTTACTGACTACGGTGCATTCGTTGACCTTGGTGGTGTTGATGGTCTACTACACATTACTGATATGGCGTGGAAGCGTGTTAAGCACCCTTCAGAAATCGTTAATGTTGGCGACGAAATCGCAGTTAAAGTTCTTAAATTCGACAAAGATAAAACTCGTGTATCTCTAGGTCTTAAACAGCTTGGCGAAGATCCATGGGCAGCTATCGCTGGTCGTTACCCAGAAGGTTCTAAACTTTCTGGTCGTGTAACTAACCTTACTGATTACGGTTGCTTCGTAGAAATCGAAGAAGGCGTTGAAGGTCTAGTACACGTTTCTGAAATGGATTGGACTAACAAGAACATCCATCCTTCAAAAGTTGTTAGCCTTGGCGACACTGTTGAAGTTATGGTTCTTGAAATTGACGAAGAACGTCGTCGTATTTCACTTGGTCTTAAGCAATGTATTGCTAATCCTTGGCAAGAATTTGCTCGTCTTCAAAACAAAGGCGATCAAGTTACTGGTAAGATCAAATCAATCACTGACTTCGGTATCTTTATCGGTCTTGACGGTGGTATTGACGGTCTTGTACACCTTTCAGACATTTCTTGGAATACACCTGGCGAAGACGCTGTACGTGAATTCAAGAAAGGCGACGAAATCACTGCTATCGTATTGCAAGTTGACCCAGAGCGTGAACGTATCTCTCTAGGTGTTAAGCAAATCGAAGCTGACCCATTCAATAACTACCTTGATGCAAACAAAAAAGGTGCTATTGTTAAAGGTAAAGTGACTGAAGTTGATGCGAAAGGCGCAACTGTTGAACTTATCGAAGGCGTTGAAGGTTACATCCGTGTAGCTGATATCGCTCAAGAGCGCGTTGAAGATGCAACTACTGTTGTTTCTGTAGGCGACGAAATTGAAGTGAAATATGTTGGTGTTGATCGTAAGAACCGCACTTTAAGCCTTTCAGTTAAAGCTCTTTTCGAAGCAGAAGAGAAAGAAGTACTAGAAAAGCTTAAGAAAGAAGAGCCAGTGTTTGAAAACGCAATGGCAGCTGCTTTCGCAAATGCACAAAAAGACTAATTAATCAGTCTTAATTGGAAGGGCAGTGTTGCCCTTCCTTTATCTCTTTTTAAGGAAACGTTATGACTAAGTCAGAATTGATAGAACAATTAGCCGAGCAACACGCACATGTCCCTGTGAAAGATGTTGAAAATGCTGTTAAAGAAATTCTTGAACAAATGGCCGGCTCATTATCAAGCTCAGATCGCATAGAAATTCGTGGTTTTGGTAGTTTCTCATTACATTTTCGCTCACCTCGCACAGGTCGTAACCCTAAAACAGGCGATACTGTTGAGTTAGAAGGTAAGCATGTACCACATTTTAAACCAGGCAAAGAATTACGCGATCGTGTAAATGCGAGTATTGCCTAGTTATTAAGTTGGAGTAGTTACTTGTTTAGGGTATTAAAAATTATTCTGGTAGCAATATGCCTAATTTTTGCATTTGTACTTGGTTCGCAAAATCCGCACTTGGTGAAAATCAATTATATTATTGCCAGTAATACGTTACCCCTCGCAATGATTATAAGTATCTGTTTTGCTTTAGGTGTCGTGATCGGTTGCTTTATAAGCTTTAAGTTGTTTTCACAATTGAAGTGGCAAAACTACCGTTTGAAAAAAAAATTAGCACCTGAAAAAAATAAAAATAAGCTCGTAGCTAATAAAGATTCTTAATTATGATTGAGCTTTTGTTTTTACTTTTGCCTGTTGCGGCTGGTTATGGCTGGATAATGGGTAAGAACAGTGCTAAAAACCAAGCTCATCAGCTAAATCGTCAGATCACGTCTGAATACAGTAAAGGCTTAAAGTTTTTACTCGACAGAGAAGAAGATCAAGGTCTTGAGCATTTAATTAACTTGCTTGAAGTATCAGCTGACTCTGTTGAACATTATTCTACACTTGCGACTATGTTTCGCCGTCGAGGCGAGCTAGACCGCGCGATAAAAATTCACGAACTACTGCTTAAACACCCAAGCCTTAATGAACAACAAGCTGCCAGTAGCCGACTTGAACTTGCCGAAGATTATATTATGGCGGGTTTGCTTGATGGCGCCGAAGAGCATTTAGTGTGGTTGATAAAAGCAAACCACAGTGATGCTTTAGAACCGATACTTAATTTATATTCACAAACACGTGAATGGGAAAAAGGTATTAATATGTTCGAGGCTCACAGCGACTTATTTTCAAAGCCACAGCATTTTAAAGCCATAGCCAATTTTTATTGTGAGGCTGCGTTAATAGATAACGACCCACAAGTTATGCGCAAAGCTATTAGTCTAAATCATAAAGCAATTCGCCCTTTGTATGAATTAGGTAAGTCTGCTTATGCAAAAGAGGATTATGTAAAAGCGATTTATTATTGGCGTGAGCTGATATGTACTTTTACTTTTTTTGCTCCTTTATTTATTGATGATCTTGCTCACAGCTATAATCAATTAAAGTTGACTGAGCAATTTCATGCGTTACTTTTACAATTGCTTGATAAGGGCGGGGTGTTGATAAAAATAAAACATTGCCAAGCATTACTTGAGCAAGGGCACACAGATCAAGCAATTAAATTTTTAACTGATAGCTTAAAGCGTCAACCTACAATTCGCGGTTTTAGTTTTTTATTACAGCTTCTTGCTAAACAAAATACAGATATTAAAGATGTGCTTGATCAAATCGATAAGTTAGTCACCTCTTATATTGCCACAAAACCAGATTTTCAATGTCAACACTGTGGTTTCACCAGCCATACAATTTATTGGGTTTGTCCATCGTGTAAACATTGGGAAACCATTGTACCAAGCCGTGGTTTAGACGGTTTTTAGTTTTCTATAAAATATTCACTTACTTCTACAATTAGTTTTAGGAAAGTTATGTCTCTCGAACATTCAAAAAAAGTTCTTATCGCCCTCGATTATGATGATCAACAAACAGCTTTAAATTTCGTTAAACAATTATCACCAGATACTTGCCGCTTAAAGGTTGGCAAAGAAATGTTTACTTACTTTGGGCCTGCTTTTGTTAAAGAACTCATTGATTTAGGTTTTGATGTATTTCTAGATTTGAAGTTTCATGATATTCCTAATACGGTTGCAAAAGCGGTAACGGCGGCTGCAAAAATGGGTGTTTGGATGGTTAATGTTCATGCCAGTGGCGGTGTTGAAATGATGACTAAAGCGAAGCAAGCACTTGAACAATTTGGTGATGAAGCGCCATTATTAATTGCAGTTACAGTATTAACAAGTATGGATAGTGCCGAATTAAAAAGACTCGGTATTGATAAAACACCTGCTGAACAGGTAGTTTATTTAGCAAAACTGGCTAAAGAGTCGGGGTTAGATGGCGTTGTGTGCTCAGCACAAGAAGCCAAACAACTAAAATCAATATTAGGAAGTGACTTTAAACTTGTTACACCTGGTATTCGCCCAGAAGGCAGCGCAGCAGGTGATCAGAAGCGGATAATGACACCAAAACAAGCTATTGACGATGGTAGTGACTATCTAGTTATCGGTCGTCCTATAACACAAGCAGATGATCCTGTTTCTGTTTTGATAAATGTTAATAATTCGATTTCTTAAAATTAACGTTTACCTATACTTTAGTACCAATGTTTTTAATTACAATTTATAACTGATCTGTTATATTAGCCTATATTAGTTTGTTGTATGGGCTTTTTATGAAATATATTATTACTTCTATTTTGTTGTTTGTTATCTATTTTTCGGTTAATAAATATGGGGTTTCTGCTAATTCATTTGATGATTCATCAAATGTGAGCGATGCATTCAATATTTATCCTGTCAATCTCGTTGACTTTAAGCTAACGCTTGTTAAATATATCCATCATGTATGCGAGAAGAATGAAGAAAGATTAACCCAAATGAAAAGTGATGTTTCAGAATGTATTTCAGCTCATGATCTTGCTAAGGATAAATGTGAGGTAAAAGTTTTACGTTTAGCGCCATTTAATATTGAAAATAAAGAAGATTTAGATGAGTATGGGCAAGATTACAAACAGTGTACCTTGCCCTATAAAAATTTAGTGGGTTAGTTTTTGTTATTTAAGCTTTTAAGCGAATTGCTTTTGCTTCTATATCAATTAAACCTTGCTTAAATAAACCACCAATCGCTTTTTTATAATTAGCTTTGCTGGTTGAAAAAACTTTTTTGATTACTTCTGGATCTGATTTATCGCCAAGTGCAATGACACCGCCCTCGGCTTTTAATTTATCCATTATTTTTTCACCAAGGTCACTTACCTTTCCCATTCCTGGTTTTTCAAGAATGACGTCAATTTTTCCGTCTTCACGTACTTTTTGAATAAAACCAGTTAAGCGCTGGCCAACAAACATGTTTTTAAACACCATGTTGTAAAAAATTACGCCATAATGTGCTTCTTCAATTAACACTTTATAGCCAATATCCGTTTTACCGGCGACAATCAATTGTACTTCTTGCAGTGGTGTATATTCTGGTTCAGTTTTATTGATGAAGCGATTAAAGTTATTTGAAGCACAAATACGGCCACTTGCATTATCTAAGTACAAACGAACTAAATAAGAATAGCCTTCTTGCATTCTAGGTTTTTGTTCGTTAAATGGTGCAAGTACATCCTTCTCAAGACCCCAATCTAAAAAAGCACCAATGCTGTTCATTTCTTTTACGCGAAGCAGGGCGTACTCACCCACTTGTGCTAATGGCTTTTTAGTTGTTGCTGTTGCTAAGTTAGCATTATCTAAGAAAATGAATACGCTGATACTATCGCCAGCTTCTAATTCATATTTGATTTCATTACTTGGTAAGAAAACCTCGCCTAGGTCATGACCATCAAGGTACGCGCCTTCGTTACTTACTTCATTAACGAATAGTGTTTGGGTGGTTCCGAGGTAACTCATAATTATTCCTGTTCTGGCTTTTTACGACGGCGCATTGGGGCATCGCCATCAATATTAAGGGGGGCTTTAATCGGTGCTTGTGGCTTTTTAGGCTTAGACTTACGCTTGGTCATTACCTTTGCTTTTGGTTTTGCTTTATCTTGCTCTTTAGCCCAAATAGCATCAGGTTTTGGTTCGCGGAGACCTTTAAATTTACCTTTAAGCCCTTCGATGGTATGAAACTCAAGTTCATCATTTAAAAAAGCTTTAATTGCTTTGTAGCTTAACCAATCTTTAGGTCCAACGAGTGAAATTGCAGTGCCTTTAAAACCTGCACGACCTGTCCTGCCTATACGATGAACATACTCTTCAGCGTGTTTAGGTAAATCAAAATTAATTACGTGTGTGACACTGAGTAAATCAAGGCCGCGGGATGCGACATCTGTTGTAATCAAAATCTTAAAGTTTTCACGACTAAAGCTGTCCATAATCTCAAGACGTTTATTTTGTGCAAGGTCACCTGCTAAGGCTTGTGCTTTAAACCCTTTAGCGTTGAGCGCATCACTTAAACGGCTTGTATCTGCACGGGTTGCTGTAAAAATAATACATTGGCCCACATCATCTTGCTTTAAAAAGTGCTCAAGCAATGCTTCTTTGTGATCAAGGTGATCAGCTAAAAATAAACTTTGCTTAATGTCTGAATGTTGTTCGTTAGCGGCACTGAGCGTAATTTGTTTTGGCTTTTTTAATAAATTACGTGATAGCGCATCAACTTGGGCATGATCAAGTGTTGCAGAAAACAATAAGGTTTGACGCAGGCGATGATCCGCTTGTTCATTGATCATTTTTAGCTGTTCGGTGAAACCTAAATCTAAAATTCGGTCTGCTTCATCAAAAATAAGTAATTCAAGGCCACTTAATTGTAATGAGCGTTTTGTTATGTGATCAGCTAAACGTCCAGGTGTTGCAATAACGAATTGTGGATCATTACGAAGAGCTTTAATTTGATCATTAAAATTCTCACCGCCTAGTATTTTTACCGCTTTAATATTAGTACCCGCAATTAAAAGTCGAAGCTGAGTAAATACTTGTGTAGCAAGTTCGCGAGTAGGCGCGACGATAAGTACTCGAGGATCGCGTTTACTGAGCGCTTTTTGCTTCATGACTCGTTGAACTGCTGGGAGTAAAAAAGCTAAGGTTTTGCCTGACCCAGTTTTAGACTGAGCGAAAATGTCATGACCTGCAAGTGCTGTTGGCACTGCATGGGCTTGAATATCTGTAGGCTGGGTGATCCCTTGATGAGCTAATTGTGTTTCAAGGCGAGTATCAATCCCAAGATCAGTAAAGTGCAAAGTGTATTTCTCCAAATGAGCAATTAATTGGGTATAAGCCAACAATAATGTCGCTATTATAGCGTAGTAGAGTGCTTGGCCGACAGTAAAAACCTGTTTATCACTGCTTTTTTTGCATTTAACCGTAAAATGCGTAAAATATGCGCCCCAATGCGCCGGATTTACGATTCGGTTACCGCCAATAACGGCTAAAGCAAAATAGGAATACCCATGACTGCAGTACATAAAGATAATGTCACCAGTGAGCACTTTGTTGTATGCGCGCTGTATAAATTTGTTGCACTCCCTGAATTTGAAGCACTTCGTCAACCACTTTTAGATGTAATGGAAGCCAATGAAGTACGCGGTACTTTATTAATTGCTGCTGAAGGGATTAATGGCACAGTATCAGCTAAGCGCGAAGGTATCGATAATTTACTATCGTGGCTTGATACTCAACCAAACCTCGATAACATTGTGAGTAAAGAGTCGTTTGATGATGAATGCCCATTTTATCGTACGAAAGTAAAGCTTAAAAAAGAAATCGTGACTATGGGTGTTGAAGGTGTTGATCCGCTTAAAGTTGTTGGCAGTTACGTCAAGCCACAAGATTGGAATGCGTTGATTTCAGACCCTGAGGTTATTCTAGTTGATACCCGAAATGACTATGAAATTGAAATCGGTACTTTCCAAAATGCCGTTGATCCAAATACTAAAACATTTCGCGAGTTCCCGCAGTGGGCAAAGGAAAACTTAGACCCTACAAAACATAAAAAAGTAGCGATGTTTTGTACGGGTGGTATTCGCTGCGAAAAATCAACGGCTTATATGAAAGAGCAAGGCTTTGAAGATGTATATCATCTCGAAGGCGGCATTTTAAAATACTTAGAAGAAGTGCCAAAAGAAGAAACAATGTGGGAAGGTGAATGTTTTGTCTTTGATAACCGCGTTGCGGTGGATCACGACTTACAAAAAGGTTCGTATGATCAATGCCATGCTTGTCGTATGCCAATCACAGAGGCTGAAAAACTAAAATCAGAGTATATGGAAGGTGTATCGTGTCATCACTGTATTGACAACGTTACAGATGAACAAAGAGAACGATTTGCAGAGCGCCAAAAGCAAATTGAGCTAGCACAAGCGCGTGGTGAAGGTCATATAGGTAATGAAGCGCAAGCGGTTTTACAAAAACGCAAAGATGCTAAAAAAGCACAAAAAGATGCGCAACGCGGTAAATAATCTAACCACTTATTAATAATGATAAAAAGAGCCACTAAGGCTCTTTTTTATCATTCGGACATTTTAGTACTCTATTCAACCCCAATAAATCCACCCGTTTGATGTGCCCATAACGCAGCATAAATCCCATTTTGAACGAGTAATTCATCATGACTACCTTGCTCAACAATACCGCCTTCATCAAGTACAATGAGTCTGTCCATTTGAGCGATCGTTGAAAGACGGTGTGCAATTGCAATTACTGTTTTACCTGTCATTAAATCATCAAGGCTTGCTTGAATTGCAGCTTCAACTTCAGAATCAAGTGCGCTTGTAGCTTCATCTAAAATAAGGATAGGTGCATTTTTTAGGAGTACGCGTGCGATCGCAATACGTTGGCGTTGCCCGCCCGAGAGTTTAACACCGCGCTCACCCACTTGTGCTGCAAAACCTTTGTTACCTTGGCTATCTTCAAGGTCATCTATAAATTCGAGGGCTTTAGCCTGCTTTGCAGCGTTTAACATCTCTTGGTCACTCGCATCAGGGCGACCATATAAGATATTTTCTTTAACAGAGCGGTGTAGTAATGACGTGTCCTGAGTGACCATTGCAATGTGTTTGCGTAAGCTTTCTTGGCTGACCTTTGAAATATCTTGGTCATCAATTTTAATAGCTCCACTGTCAACATCGTAAAAACGCAACAGTAAATTAACCAAGGTTGATTTGCCCGCACCGGAACGGCCAACTAAGCCTATTTTTTCGCCTGCTTTGATATTTAAATCGAGACCATTGATCACAGGGCCTCTATTTGTTTCATTGGCAGCTTTACCGTAATTAAAATGCACGTTTTCAAAATTTATAACACAATCACTCACATTAAGAGTATGAGCATCTGGGGCATCGCCAACGTCAATAGGGTTTGAAAGTGTTTTCATGCCATCAGCAACAGTGCCTATGTTTTCAAACAAACCACTAATCTCCCACATTATCCATTGGGCCATACCATTTAATCGCAGTGATAAACTTACCGCTATCGCAATAGCACCGGCACTAATGGCACTTAACGACCATAAATACAAAGATAATGCAGCGACGCTGAACACTAAAAGGTAGTTAAGGGATTGAATCGCAAAATTTAAGCTCGTGACCAAACGCATTTGTTTATAAACTGGCTGTAAAAAAACATCCATGCTGTCTTTGGCGTATTGTTCTTCACGTTGTGTGTAAGAGAAAAGCTTAATGGTAGAAATATTGGTGTAACTGTCGACAATACGACCTGTCATTTCTGAGCGGGCATCGGCTTGCGAGCTGGCTATTTTTTTGAGTTTTGGCACAAAATAAAGCTGTATTAGGGTATAAAATGTAAGCCATACCAGCAGTGGGATCATCAGTCTCCAATCTGCCGCGGCAACTAAAAATACCATAGCGCTAAAATACACCACAATGTACATCAGTACATCAAGTAACTTCATCACCGTTTCGCGCACAGCAAGAGAGGTTTGCATTACTTTGGTTGCAATTCTTCCTGAAAACTCATTTTGATAGAAACTGACACTTTGACGTAGTAAATAACGATGAGCTAACCACCTGATTGACATTGGGTAATTACCCAATAGAGCTTGGTGTAATATTGCTGAATGAAAAAAGACCACCAGTGGTAAAATAATTAATAGCACCACAGCCATTTTAATAAGTTCAGATTTTTGCTCAACAAATAATGTTTCGGGTGTGTGAATACTTAGCCAATCAACTAATTGCCCCATATAACTGAACAGCGATACTTCTAAAATAGCGAGCAGTGCAGCACTAAGTGACATGAGAACGAGCGACAGTTCCATACCTTTTGTATAATGACGGCAAAAGGCAAATAAGGTTGAGGGCGGTTGCGTTGGTTTATCTTCAGGGAACGGCTTAGTCATCCGCTCAAATAATCGATACATTTTAATATCTTAAATAGTAAAAATGACCTTCACTATATCATTGAAAAGGGACAAAAACAGGGGGATTTAAAGTCTTATTTACCACTTAATTTTACCTGTTAGTATATCTCTAAACATCACCCAATCACCAAGCAGACTATAGAGAGGATGTTTAAAGGTAGCGGGACGGTTTTTTTCAAAGAAAAAGTGCCCAACCCAAGCAAAACCATAGCCAATAATGGGTAATAACCAAAATACTTTGAGGTTTAGTGTGAGCAAAGCGTAGCAAATAGCTATGACAACTAAACAACTGCCAATAAAATGCAAACGTCTGTTTGTTGTATTAGTGTGCTCTTGCAGATAATAGGGATAAAAGTCTTTAAAGTTAGTAAATTGGATTGTGCCTTGCTCTGTGGTTTGCTTTTTCATTATATTTATACCAGCTTCAAGTGAAGTGTTTATTGTTAACGCAATGGCACTAAAAGTGCAAACAAGTTCATCTAAATGTCCGTTATAGGTTTACATATATTTACAGTCTAGCCTTTTATTAGTCGCATTACGCTAGACAAGGAGGCACTAAGGAAATATGTTACTCGATCTAATAAATTGTCCTATAAGAAATAATACGATGTTAAAAAAAGTTTTAGCTTGCGCCGTGCTTGTTGCGCTCAGTGGTTGTTCTGACAACACATCAAGTTCTGCGACAACAAATACGCAGGTCAAAGATCAAAAGGCACAAAGTGTTACTTACCCTGAGACGAAAAAGGGTGAAGTAGTTGATGTTTATTTTGATCAAAAAGTGGCTGACCCTTACCGCTGGTTAGAAGATGATATGAGCAGTGACACGGCTGATTGGGTTAAAACACAAAATAACCTTACTTTTTCGTACCTTGAAAATATTCCATACCGCGACAAATTAAAAGCCAGCCTTGAAAAATTAATGAATTATGAAAAAGTGACGGCCCCTTTTATCGAAGGCGATTACACGTATTTTTATAAAAATGATGGCTTACAAAATCAATATGTCCTTTATCGCAGTAAAGGTGAAAGTGATGCTGAGGTATTTTTAGATCCGAATAAATTCAGTGAAGATGGTACGACTTCAATGTCTGGCTTAACTTTTTCTGAAGATGGTTCATTAGCGGCTTATCAGATCTCGGAAGGTGGCAGTGATTGGCGCAAAGTTATTATTATTAATACCCAAACAAAAGAACAAATTGAAAGCGCGCTAATCGATGTTAAATTTAGCGGTATTTCGTGGGTTGGTAACGATGGTTTCTATTACTCAAGCTACAATAAACCAAAAGGCAGTGAGTTATCAGCAAAGACTGATCAACATAAAGTTTACTATCATAAGTTAGGTACTGCGCAAACAGCAGACGAACTTATTTTTGGTGGTACAGATAACGAGAAACACCGTTACATTGGCGCATCAGTAACACGAGATAATAAATATTTAGTGATATCAGCCAGTGTATCAACATCTGGTAATAAACTGTTTATTAAAGATTTAACAAAACCTGACAGTAAACTCGTAACGATATTAGGGCACACTGATTCAGATACATACGTGTTTGATAATGACGGTAGCAAACTATATTTGGTGACTAATCTTAATGCGCCAAACAAAAAAGTAGTTACTGTTGATGCTGCAAACCCAACACCTGAAAACTGGCAAGATCTTATCCCTGAAACTGACAACGTTTTAAGTATGTCAAAAGGCGGCGATTTTTTCTTTGCAAAATACATGGTAGATGCAATTTCAAAAGTTAAACAATTTGATAAAGCAGGTAAGTTGGTACGTGAAATTAGCCTACCGGGTGTTGGTACAGCTCGTGGCTTTGGTGGTAAAAAAGAGAGCAGTACCTTATATTATTCTTTTGCAAATTATACGACACCAGGAAATACCTATTCGTTTGACGTAAATACAGGACAATCTGACGTATATCGTAAATCGGGTGCAAAATTTGACTCTGCGCAATACACGTCAGAGCAAGTTTTTTATACATCAAAAGATGGCACGAAAGTACCGATGATTATATCGTACAAAAAAGATGTAAAACTTGATGGTACTAACCCAACAATTTTGTACGGGTATGGTGGCTTTAACGCAAGCTTAACACCAAGCTTTAGTTCTACTGTAGCCGCATGGCTTGAGCAAGGTGGTGTTTACGCCGTTGCAAATATCCGTGGCGGTGGTGAATATGGTAAGCAGTGGCATGACGCTGGTACGCAACTGAAAAAGCAAAATGTGTTTGATGACTTCATTGCTGCAGCTGAATACCTTAACGAGAAAAAATACACATCAAGTGACTATTTAGCTGTTCGTGGTGGCTCAAACGGTGGCTTGTTAGTCGGTGCTGTTATGACTCAGCGCCCTGAATTATTTAAAGTTGCGTTACCGGCGGTAGGCGTGCTTGATATGTTACGTTACCATACATTTACTGCAGGTGCTGGTTGGGCTTACGACTACGGTACAAGTGAGCAAAGTAAAGAAATGTTCGACTACCTTCATGGTTATTCGCCAGTTCATAATGTTAAAGCGGGTGTAAAATACCCAGCTACTATGATCACCACAGGCGATCATGATGACCGTGTTGTTCCTGCGCATTCATACAAATTTGCGGCAGAATTACAAGCAAAAGGCGCAGGTGCAAATCCATACTTTATCCGCATTGAAACGAATGCAGGTCATGGTGCGGGCACGCCAACGAGTAAAATCATTGATCAATACGCAGATATCTATGGTTTTACCCTTTATAATATGGGCATTAAATCACTTTAATCGTTATAAAATAAATAAGTATAAAAGCCACTTGTCGTAAGTGGCTTTTTTTATTTAAAAACTTAAATTGGTGAGAAAAGTCGCTCGTATGTTTTATACGCATACTCATCACTCATGCCAGACAAGTAATCACAAATAACTCGCATGCCTTGATTTTGTTTACTTGCTTGTAAGTAAATATGCTGTGTAGTTATCGGCAATAATCGTAAAGGATCACTTGCAAAGGCATTGAATAGCTCAATTAGTAAGTTTTGGCCTTTAAATTCAATCTGTTGCATATGTGGCTCTCGAATTAGCTGATTAAACACAAATTGCTTTAGTACCTGAAGTGCACCAGCATATTGATCTGGTAACTCTACACCAACTTGTAAAATTGGGCATTCAAACACACTGTTTTGCTCTGTTAAATGGGCATGAATAATAAACGTATTAACCAGTTCGCCTATGGCATCTTTACGCTCATAATCAAACGGTGAAAACAGGCGCTGAGTTATCGAAGCTAAATTGCTTTTTAACCAAGGTGAGTCAATGGCTGTTAGTGCAGGAACGGCGTGATTTTGCCAATCGGTTAAAGTCAGAGTGTGTGTTGCGATCGCATCTTCTAAGTCGTGTACTGCGTAGGCAATATCATCTGCAAGTTCCATAATCGCTGCATCAAGGGATTTATAATTAGTTTTAGAACGATAGTTATCAACTTTTTTGTGGCTAGCTAAAAGCGTTTGGTCATGAACTGATAGCGGGGCTTTTATCCAATGTAGAATTTCTTTATCGTCGCTGTATAAGCCTTTAGCAGGGCGCCAATCATCGGCCTTAATAAATCGCTGACTAGTGGAGTGCGAAGGGATTGTATGCCATAAATCATCAATGAGTGCTGGGTACTTGATGAACCCGAGTAAAGTGCGGCGAGTCAAGTTCATACCGTGGCCATTACTGTATGGCTCTAACTTAGCAACTATACGCAACGTTTGTGCATTGCCTTCAAAGCCCCCGTGATCACGCATCATATAATTAAGCGCTATTTCACCACCATGGCCAAAGGGGGGGTGACCAATATCATGTGCTAAGCAAAGGGTCTCTAGTAAACTGGTTGTGGGGAAATGATGAAAATCTGTATGTTGATTTTTTAAATGACGCAGCAAACCGCTGCCTATTTGCGCAACCTCCAAAGAATGTGTAAGGCGGGTACGATAAAAATCGTTTAAGCCAATCCCCATTATTTGCGTTTTAGCTTGTAAGCGCCTAAATGCAGCTGCATGGATAATACGAGAGCGATCAACTTGCCAAGGCGAGCGGTTATCATTTGGTCGATTTTTTTGCTGATCAATAATACGCTTTTGCCAGTCTAAATTCATGAATTCAATACCTAATAATAACTTACACGTTTGATGAGCGAATTGTAGCTGAAATTTTTGAATTATAACAATTGTGTTAATTCGCCTTTATTTAGATGCTTAGGTATAATGATTTGTCGAGTGCATGTGTATTTACCATGCATAACTGCTAGTTTTTTTGAGATGATACATGCTTAAATACGTTTTTCGTTTTCTAATGAGCCTCTTTTTTATCTGGGCATTAAGTTACCCATTTATACAACGTCCAACTTCGCTAAGCGAACCACAAACGACAGCAGAAAAAAAACCTGTCGTTAAGAAAATAGAAAAGCCATTGCATTCGGTAAAATTACCTAAGTTTGACAGCTTCACTGATGTGAAAGAAAAAAAGCATGCTTTTTTCGACTTTATTCGCCCACATATTGAGGCTGAAAATAAAAAAATTCGCCAGCAACGCGCAACATTAGAAATTGCGTTAATGATGTTGCAATACGATGAGCCCCTTAATGAGAAACAAACCAAGCAAGTAAAAGCAATTTTAAATAGCTATAAATTGCCTGACACGATTAATAGTTTGTCTTTAAATCAAGCCTTACGCCGTGTTGATATTATTCCAAAAGAATTGGCACTAATGCAGGCAGCCAACGAATCTGCGTGGGGAACATCACGATTTGCCCGTATTGGATTGAATTTTTTTGGCCAGTGGTGTTACAGTAAAGGCTGTGGCATGGTACCAAATAGACGTAATGCCGAAGCAAAACATGAAGTTGCAGCATTTAAATCAGTTCGTGCAGCGGTAAACTCATATTTTAAAAATATTAACACGCATGGTGCATATAAAGAATTACGCTCGATTCGTGCTGATTTACGTCGCCAACAAAAACCTGTATCTGCAACAAAGTTAACCTATGGTTTAATATCGTATTCAGAACGAAGAGAAGCATACATTGAGGAATTAAACCAAATGATAAACCAAAACCGAGCGTATTTTGATGAATAAGTTAATGTTCAGCCTTCCCCGTTATATTATTATTACATTCATGCTGTTAGGTACTTTTAGTATTCACGCCAAAGAGTTTGTTGTTTCTTATGATGGCTTTTATGACCGTTTAAAAGTGGTAAACAAAGGGGACTTTCAGTTTGCGCAAGTTAATTTCTATATCACAGACATTGCAACAAATGATGCCTGTTTAATTAAAACTGGGCGTATTATTACTGAGCGACAGGAGTTCCCGTTAAACTACACCGATCAAGCTCAAATGCTATTACCGTTTGATAAACAACTAGATTCTGATAAAGCGGTCGTTGTCATTGAACCACAAAATGACAATCATGATTGCCAATTAAAATTACAAATAGAAGCGCGTGAATTTAACGCAAGCTATTTAAATAAAAAGCATCTTTATCAACTTGATCAAGAGTTTGATGAATTACTATCTAACTTGTCAGGTTTTTTCATTAGTAAATTAATGAGCTTTTTATTACCGGAACAAAAAGGTGTTGTGTTGACGTTTGCAGAACCTATCGTAGTTGCTGATCCTGCCTTTACATGTGAAGGTGTGGTTTGCCATGTCGCTATCTCTGACGAGTGGGAAGGCGATAAAACAGCGTTTAATATCACCGCAACGCTTGTTAGAGTCACTCCTTGGATAGCCAATTAACTATTTTATTAAGCACTGTGTGCAGTGCTTAATTATTTTATCTGCTTAAGCCTCTTTCGTTTAGTATCATATTGATTTTGGTTACTTAAATCATGTAATAAATACCCCTAAAAGATATCAACCAATAATTTACTTAATCTACGAATATCACTAACAGTGCTATTTCGATACAACTAGGTAAGGTATCAGTCATTTTTGTCAATTCAGTTACAACGCACTCAAAGCACGTTAAAATAGAGATATTATTGATTTTTATAGCACGTATGAACACAGACTATGAATAAAGCCCATGTTATAGAACACCTACGTTTTGCTCTTGAAGCGCAATTAACCACAGCACAAGCCGCGGCTAAAACGGCTCACGATACTGCCACTCACGAAGAAAATGTTGCAGAAAACAAATATGATACGCTAGGGCTTGAAGCAGCGTATTTAGCGCAAGGGCAAGCGCAGCGTGTGAATGAATGCCATATGAGTATTAAAGCATTCGAAAAAGCCTTTAAAGAACCCTCATCGACGAAGGTGACAATAGGGTCTTTAGTATGCTTAAGTGATGACGATGATGTACTTAATTGGTATTTTATCGGGCCTTATTCAGGTGGCTTAAAAGTGACGATTAAAAGCATTTCTGTTTATGTTCTCACACCATTATCGCCGCTTGGTAAAGCCCTATTGAATAAAAAAGTAGGTGATGATGTTTCATTTAGTGCGGGTGAAAAAACACGTTTGTTGTGCGTTGCTTCTATCGCATAAAAAGTTATTGTTTTAGTTAAGTTGAACTATGGCAAGTGGGGACATTACCAGAGTTCAACTTAAATTAAGTCGGAAACAATATACTCAAACCACCTCACATCTTGAGGTGATTTGGGTATATACCTAGCTTTTTTGCGTGTAGGCGTCGTTATGTATACCCGCAGCTCGTCCTGATGGATCTGCATTATTTTGAAATGAAGCATCCCATGCTAGCGCTTCAGGCGTAGAGCAGGCCACTGATTTACCATGAGGCACACACTTAGCGGCTGCGTCTCCCGGAAAATGTGATTCAAAGATAGTCCGGTAAAAATAGGCTTCTTTAGAATCAGGGGTATTTATTGGATATTTAAACTTAGCATTCGCTAAGTCTTGATCGCTCACTTGCTCAGCAACAAACTCTTTTAAGGTATCAATCCAGTTATAGCCTACACCGTCAGAGAATTGTTCCTTTTGACGCCATAGTACTTCGTCAGGTAAATAACCTTCAAAACCTTCACGTAAAATATGTTTTTCGATTTTGCCATTGCCACACATTTTGGCTTCTGGGTTTATTCGCATGGCTACATCAACAAATTCTTTATCAAGAAATGGCACGCGCGCTTCTACGCCCCAAGCTGCCATTGATTTATTAGCACGTAGGCAATCAAACATATGCAGTTTAGATACTTTACGATTTAGCTCTTCATGAAATTCTTGCGCATTAGGTGCTTTATGGAAGTATAAATAACCACCAAATAGTTCATCGGCCCCTTCACCTGAAAGTACCATTTTAATACCCATTGCTTTTATTTGACGTGCCATTAAATACATAGGCGTCGAAGCGCGTATAGTTGTTACGTCGTAGGTTTCAATATGGTAAATAACCTCTTTTAATGCATCTATCCCTTCTTGAATTGTAAAGTGAATAGGGTGATGCACTGTGCCAATCATATCAGCTACTTTTTGTGCAGCCGCTAAATCTGGTGATCCTTCAAGACCAACAGAGAATGAATGTAATTTTGGCCACCATGCATCACTTTCGTCGTTGTCTTCTATGCGTTTTGCGGCAAATCGCTGAGTTATGGCTGAGATCACCGATGAGTCTAATCCACCTGAGAGTAAAACACCGTATGGTACATCGCACATTAATTGACGCTTAACGGCTGCTTCAAGCGCATCCTTTACGTCTTCTGCTTTTGCGCTATTATTTTTAACTGCGTCGAATGTTTCCCAATCACGTTGGTAATAAGCTGTGAGCACGCCATCTTTACTCCATAAAAAATGCCCTGGAGGGAATTCTTCTATGTGTTTACAAATAGGTGATAGTGCTTTGAGTTCTGAGGCAACATAAAAATTACCATGTTCATCATGGCCGGTATAAAGCGGGATAATACCAATGTGATCACGGCCAATTAAATAAGCGTCTTGCTCTTCATCATATAAACAAAAAGCAAAAATTCCGTTTAAATCATCTAAAAAGTCGGGGCCTTTTTGTTTGTATAGCGCAAGAATAACCTCGCAATCTGATTGTGTTTGAAACGTAAAGTCAGTTTCAAGTTGAGCAGCGAGTTCTTTATGATTATAAATTTCACCGTTCACTGCAAGAATATGGGTTTTCTCTGGGTTATATAGTGGCTGCGCTCCACTAGATACACCTACGATAGCTAAACGCTCGTGGACTAAAATCGCTTTGTCAGATGAATAGACACCTGACCAATCAGGGCCGCGATGACGCAGTAATTTTGACATTTCAATTGCTTGACTACGCAATTGTGTGGCATCAGACTTTATGTCTAATACACCAAAAATTGAACACATAGTAACTCCTCATTCCTATCATGTGTGTAGCATAGGTACATTTTCCTAAGCGCTAACCTTTGTTTTAACAGAAACAATTAACTAAGTCACATAGCTTTTACAATATTTAAAGAATAATTTATGCACCACAATGAACTGCAGTGCACCACAATGATCAGTGTGTAGTGCCTGCGGCCACCTTAACGTCTTTTTTTGTACTCAACGCTGCCGTAATCAGTACTTTTAGAGCATTGATGACGGTATCTTCACTCATACTTGGTGCACCGTGGTGGTGCACCGCTTGGCTTGGTAAATACGGTATATGAATAAAGCCGCCTTTGAGCTGCGGTTCATACTCTGCAATATAGTGTAATAAGCCATACATAACATGATTACAGACATACGTCCCTGCAGAATTAGAGATAGCAGCCGGGATATGGCTTTTTTGTAAGTCGACGAGCATGCGTTTAATGGGGAGGTTTGTAAAATAAGCTGCTGGAGCATCTTCAATCACTGGTTTATCAATAGGCTGAGTGTTGGCGTTATCTGCAATGCGGGCATCATCAATATTAATGGCAATACGCTCTATGCTTACTTCACTGCGCCCACCTGCTTGACCAACACATAACACTAATACGGGGTGATGCTGTTCTATCGCTTTGTAAAGCACATCTAATGAGCGGTCAAATTCACACGGTAGCTCTAAAGCAATCACTCGATGCTTAGCAATTAAGTCATCGCCTAGTTTATTTACAGCTTGCCATGAGGGGTTAATTGATTCGCCACCAAATGGTTCAAAGCCGGTGATAATCACACACGGCATACTCGATGTTAGTTTAGTCATTAAAAATCACCATATACATTAAAATAATATTAACAGTTAACAAGGTCAGTGCAGTGGGTATTTGCACCTTTATAACATGGTATTTGTCTTTTAAGTCGAGCAATGCAGCAGGGATAATATTAAAGTTTGCTGCCATGGGCGTCATTAACGTGCCGCAGTAACCACTGTACATACCAATTGCTACTAATGGTGCAGGGTTAGCGCCGTGACCTTCAATTAGGAATGGCATTGCAATACCTGCGGTCATCACCGGAAATGCGGCAAATGCATTGCCCATTATCATGGTAAATAATGCCATGCCAACACAATACAAAACCACCAACATAAAACGATTTTCGGGTGCAATAAACAAAGTGACTAATTCTTTGATAGAATCGCCTGTTTGCGCCACAATAAATACGCCGCCAAGCATGGCCAACATTTGCGGTAAAATAGCAGCCCAACCAATTGAATCAACCAGTCGGCGAGACTCAGTGATCGCTTCAACAGGGTTACCTCCTGTAATTTTCCAGCCAATTAAAAGTGCAAAAATACAGGCTGCTGTCAAAGACGCTAGCGTTAGATGGCGTTGGTCTAGTAAGTAATAATCACCTATAGCGACCCCATCAAATGATACTGTAAGTAATACAGTGATTACGGGGATCATTAATGCAGGAATAAATAACTTATTGCCAAGACGTGAGGCAGACTCAGTTTGTTGTCGCTCTGTTAGAGGTTTATAACTGCCCATACTAACAAGATTAAACCCTGCCAGAAGAGCAATTAATATTACGCTCACCCCAACCAATAAATAAGTAGTGGCTCCACCTAATATGGCAATAGACAAATCACCAAATAAAAAACTACTTCCGAATAAAAACCAAAATAGTGCTGTAGTGAGTCTTTTCGGGTGGTTTTTATCTTGTAACGTGCGTACGACTAAGAACATTACAATGATACCAATCAATAAATAAATGTTTTCTATGGTAATTATCGCAGTGCTTGAGCTGCTTATATCCGTTGTTGATACTTTACTCATATTGCTTCCTGCTGTTTGTGTGCGGCAACGGCTAAGGCAATTTTTGCTTCTAGGCGAGATAATCTAAATAGGTGAATAATCAGTGCAGCAATAGCCGTAGGGATTGCCCATAAACCGATGTGCAATGGTTCGATACCTGCGATCCCATTTTCTTTTAAAAAAGCATCCATTAAAAGTACTGCGCCAAAAGCAATAAAAATATCTTCACCAAAGAACATTGCAATATTATCAACAGCCGCAGCATGCGCACTGATCATGTCCTTAATTGGTTTTGGTAATTCACCATATTTATTCGTCGCAGCCCCTAATGCCATTGGAGCCAATAATGGACGAACAGTTTGTGCTTGACCGCCAAGGCTTAATAAACCAAGAGCAGCAGAGCACTCACGAACAATGAAGTATAAGGCTAATATGCGTGCGCTAGTGGCGCTTTTTATTTTTGCTATCCAATTTTTAGCGTGTTGCTGTAGGCCATAACGTTCAAGTAAAGCAATGACGGGTAAGATTAAAATGAAACTAGCAAGCTGACGCGAGTTCATAAATTTCTCACCAAAAGTTTGCAACAAAGTGATGATATCTAAATTAACCGCCCAGCCTGTTGCAATACCAGCGATGGTTACGACCATTAAGGGGTTAAAGCGCAATGCAAAACCTAGCACAACAACTGGTATACCAATGAGTGGCCAAAAATTAAGTTCAAACATACTATAATTCCTACCTCTTTATTTTTAATGTGTTTAGCGCAAGTTTTAATTGTTGCAGATGGGCATTTAATTTTGACTGAGCTTGTGCTGCGACGGCTAAATCTACATAACTAAATTTTACTGTATCACCGGGTTTTAACTGAGCAAACTGATGTAAATCAGCACTAATAACAGTACCCAACAATGGGTATCCTCCCGTTGTTTGCGCATCATTTAAAAGTACTATTGGCTCACCACTGGGCGGAAGTTGAATACTGCCAGGGCCCACAGCTAAAGAAGGGAGCGAACGAATGTGTGTTAAATCACAAGCTTGGTTTGTTAAACGTAAACCCATTCGGTTACTATTAGGGCTTATATGCCATGTTGTTTGGCAAAATGCTGTTAAAGATTGTTCAGTTAGTAAGTGTTTATGTGGACTTGAATGAACTCTAATATGTTGTCTTGCCGCTGGTGAAATTGCCCCTCTTTGTGACCAAATACCATTATAAGGGGTTATAGGGATGTGATCTCCAGTTTGTAAGGCGCGACCGGTTAATCCACCAAACTGTGCTGCTACATCTGTCGCGCATGACCCCATTGTAGGACTGCACACTATACCGCCCTTAACAGCTAAATAGGCTCTAAAACCACTTCGAGATGTGGCAAAGCATAATTTTTGGCCCGCTTTTATTTGGTATGTCCACCCAGGTGCCAATGGAGAATTGGCCAATGTGGCTTTCATATCAGCGCCCGTTAATGCGACTACGCAATCGGTTGTAAACGTAAGTTGCGCAAGTCCAAGAGTGATCTCAATGACAGGTGTATTATCGGGGTTGTTAAGTAGTCGGTTTGCGATGATCATGGCATAGGGATCTAAAGCACCTGAACGAGCAACGCCAATATGACGATACCCATTACGGCCTAAATCTTGAATCGTCATTTGCATACCCGGTTTGTTTACTGTGATCATGATGCAATGTCCTTCGCAATAAACTCAATGGTATCGCCTGGGTTGATAATGCTGGGCACGCTTTGGTTTGAATCAAACAAAGTAAAATCAGTATGACCAATAATATGCCAGCCACCAGGGGAGTCAGCTGGATAAACACCCGTTTGATCGGCACCAATTGCAACCGAACCTTTTGGAACATGGGTTCTTGGCTCACTTCGTCGAGGTGTATGTAATTGCGTATCTAAGCCATGTAGGTAAGTAAAACCGGGCTGAAAGCCAAGAAATAAAACCTGATAGTGCACGCTAGAGTGGCGTGCGATAACATCTTCAATGTGCATATTATGAAAACGCGCTACGTGTTCAATATCAGGTCCGTTTTCACCGCCATAACGCGTTATTAGTTTGTGATGGCGTCCTTTAAAGTCCTCCGGTTGGAGTGTTTTCCAGCTATTTAATAATTGCTCTTTTAAATCAATGAATTTAGTTTCATTTGAAAAATAAAGAGTTAAAGAGTTCATTGCCGGGACAATATCAATGCATTGATAGGTTTTTTTGCACTGTGATGCTAAGGCCCAGATACGTTTTTGAATGGCCAGTTTATCGCCAAGTAGGGTAGTGGCGTCAAAAAGTACGCTTGAGTTGCTTAGAATATGGATGGTTGGTTGGTCTTTTTTGTCCATCATTAATTATTTTTATTAGTAGATCATACCAGCAAGCTAGCACACTCGAAGGTAAATGTTTATAACAATACGATTAGCATACTCCTTTTTAAGTACCTGTTAAGTGTATAATTACGAGTCGGCATTACAAATGCATTAAATTTAAACTACGCCAAAAAAACTGGCGCAGTTTAAATAGATAGCTGTTTAGTTATTGAGTAACCATTCAGATAATAAACGCACGCCAAAGCCAGTACCGCCTGGCGATATTTCATCTTTACCTTTTGTAGCTAAAGCATTTCCGGCAATATCTATATGAACCCAACGAGTGTCATCTGCAAAGTGCTGTAAAAAGCTTGCTGCAGTTGTCGCGCCTGGACCACTTGATCCAATATTTTTAAGGTCGGCAATATCAGAGCTTAGAGTATCCTTATAGCCTAGCGGTAAGCGCCATAGGTTTTCGTTTACGTTTTTACCAGCAAAGGTAAGTTGTGACACTAAAGTATCATCATCAGAAAATACTGCGGCGTAATCATTACCCACGGCTCTAATTTTAGAACCCGTTAATGTTGCAACATCAATCATGATTTCTGGCTTGAAGTGTTCGCGTGCATACCACATCGCATCACTTAGAACTAAACGGCCTTCGGCATCGGTATTCACTATTTCTACACTTAAGCCTTCAGCAGTTCTGACGACGTCACCAGGAGCGACTGCAAATTGCGACACCATATTCGCAGCCATACCCATAACAGCAACCACATTTTTATCCGCTTTTGCCAAAGCCATTGCTTTAACAGTGCCTAAAACGGCTGCTGCACCAGCCATATCAGATTTCATACGCGCAATAGACGCACCTGTTTTAATGCTATAGCCGCCAGAGTCAAAGGTGATCCCTTTACCGACCAAAGCAATAGGAGTGTCATTTGAACCTTTATAATGCGCAACAACTAAGCGTGCGCCTTGTTGGCTGCCACGGCCAACGGCTTCTAAGGCACCCATGCCTAGTTCTTTCAATTGCTTAGGTTCTAAAATTGTAATTTCGACACCGAATGATTCAAGTTCTTTTGCGGCATTGGCAAAATCAACAGGGGTCATCTCTGTGGCAACTTCAGATGTTAAATCGCGCGCGAGAAAAACACCCGCCTGAATGCTTTCTAGCACTGTATATTGCTTGCGCGTTTGTTTAGTACTTGCAACATCAATTGTATAGCTAACTGTATTTGTGCTTGGTTTTTGCTTGTATTTTTCAAACCGGTGATCACGTAAGTTAGCACCATGGGCAAAGTTAGCAGCCAGCTCGCTATTATTAACAGCTCCTTTAACACTATCAAAAGCGATAGAGGCCGTCGTTGTTTTGTTAGCGATTAGACGCGCGTGGATGTTGCCACCTAATTTAGCGATAAGTGCTTTATCGAGCTTTTCTTGCTCGCCAGTACCAACGATTAGTACGCGTTTAAAATCACTATTAAAAGGGGCGAGTAGTTCAATAACACTGGCGTATTTACCTGTAAAGCTTTCACTTTCGACAGCGCGTTGCAATTGGTTATTTAATTGTTTATTTGTTGAATTAAACAGTGTGTTTTTGCCATCTTCACTGTAAAAAAGCACTAAAGTTTGGGCTGTATTATCTATTTTTGAAGAAAAATTAAACTCAGCTGCATATGATTGCGTAGAAAGGGAAAGGGCGATTGTTAATGCCGAAGCTTTAAGGATTTTTTTCATGTTTAAACTCAAATAAAATAAAAGCTCTTTTTACCTTATTTAGGTTCATAGGTTAAGTCGGATACGGTGGATATGCAATAAACAGCGATAAAACTATTTAAATAGATGAAATAAATTAGTTCACGTCAAGGTCTCACTTTATGACTGTGGAGTAATACACTAAAAGGTAAAATATGTTGGAACCAAAAAGTTTACTTAGACTAGCAACATTCGCGCTTTTATTCAGTGCTGCGAGTTACGGACTTTCTCTTGAACAAATAAAATCAAGTGATGTACAAGCAACTATGCATTTAGAAAAAATCGTACTTGGATCTGGATGTTTCTGGGGGGCGGAAAAACGGTATGAAGCATTACCAGGCGTGATCGATGCTGAATCCGGTTACGCAGATGGTAAAGGCTTTAAAGCGACGTATCGTAATATCACAGCACATTCCCGTCGACTTGATGAACATAATTATGCGGAAGTGGTACAGGTAACTTATAACAGCAATATTATAAGTGTAGATACACTCCTTAAAAACTACTTTGAAAGCCACGATCCAACACAAAAAAACCGTCAAGGTAATGATGTTGGTACGCAGTATCGTTCAATTGTATTAACCACAACACAGCAACAAGTAACTGTTGCAAATGCCTTAAAGACGAAATACCAAGCCAAGTTAACAAATGCAGGTTTTGGGGTTATAAAAACGATAGTAAAACCATTAGCAGAATTCTTTCCAGCAGAAGAATATCATCAAAATTACTTGGCAAAAAACCCAAATGGCTATTGCCCAGATCATTCAACAGGCGTTGTGTTTGACAAAACGGCCGATGAAAATATTGACAATTCGACTTTATTAAAAGGAAAACAGATAGTCATTATTGATTCGCGCAGCTATTGCCCATACTGTGAAAAACTGAAAAAAGACGTGTTAAATGATTATCAAGGAACAATTGCTTTAACGTTTAGAAAAGCCGATCAACTTTCTGGACTTACTATAAAGTCAGCGACATGGGCTACACCGACCATTTTGTTTCTCGAAAATGGAAAAGAAGTGTACGCTCGCCAAGGGTATGTCACTAAAGAGGAGTTTTATAAAGCATTAGGTGCGTTTAAACTAGGCGATAGTGAAGCATATCGTGTTGCCTTTAGTGCTCGTACCGACAGCCCATTTTGCAAACAATACGATATATTTAAAAACACGCCCGATGGTCAGTTTGTTGATAAGCTAAGCGGGGCGCCTTTATTTGATACAGATGATCGATTTACTTCAGGCACAGGGTGGCTATCATTTACTAATCCGATAGGTGAGAGTGTGACAATACACGAAGATAACAGTTATGGTATGCAGCGTATTGAGATACGTTCAAAGTCAACAGGCATACATCTTGGACATGTATTTCCTGGTGAAGGGCCAAAAGGAGAAGATAGGTATTGTATTAATGCCACCGTGTTGGAATTTGTGCCTCGAAAAAATAGTTAAAATTAACTCACGACTACAAAGGTTATATTGATTACTATAATAATTTATAGCCTTTATGAGTTTGCAAAGTCGTACATTTAAGTTACATACAGCAGTTAATACTATTTATTTTTGATTGAAATCATAACTTATTGTTATATTTAGTTTTAGTAATGCACTATAGGAAAATTCCTATTGGAATTTTTCAAAAATACGCCTAAAGTTTAAATATCTGTGTTATTTAATCGTTAGGCCTTTATGATTGTTTATATAAAAAATATGAGATTAGCCTCTCAGCTGCGTGGTTCATTCTTTTTTTTACTTGTTCTTTTGGCTGTAGTGGCTGGGTTTAGCCTTTATGGTTTTACAAAAAGCCAGCAAGGATTTGTTGATTATAGGCAACTTGCTATAGAAACAAATTTAGCAGGGCGTTTACAAGCTAATCTACTTTATACACGTTTGAATGTTTTAAAATACATCAAAGAAGACGACCCTGAAACCCTTAAAGAATATACACGCCGATTAGATCTTGTAGAGCAGTTTTTGAGAGAAATAAAAACGGCATCTGGTGAGCCTGGACGTCTACGGTTAATCGATGAATCAGTGAATCTTACTCAAGAATATAAATCAAATTTTGCAAAAGTAGTTGGGTTACTTAAAGATAGAAATAAAATAGTTTTTGATGAGCTAGACCCGGCAGGAAAAGCAATGCGCATTAGCATCTCAGCTTTATTTAATCAAATTAGTAAGAATACTGACTACGAAGATGCTCATTTGCTCTCACAAGTACAAGAATCACTTTTACTTGGTCGGTTATATGTAACTAAATTTTTGGTTTCAAACAAACACTCTGATATCGAACGGGCTGAGCAAGAGCTTGCTAAAACAAGTTCTTACATAGATAAATTGCTTAAAGGAACACTTAATACAGATTCAAGTCTGGAGAATGTAAAAACAAATTTAGCAAAGTATTTAAATGCCTTAAAAAATATAGAGCAAACAATTATCACGCGTAACGATATTATTAATAACAAACTAAATAAGATTGGCCCTAGTATCGCTGATAATTTAGAAAGCGTGAAGTTATCAGTTAAAAATGAGCAAGATGAACTTGGCCCGAAGGTACAAAAGAACAGTGAAATGATGATTTATATCGTTAAGATAGTATCGATATCCGCGCTATTTTTAGGCTTATTATTCGCGGTCACATTACCTAAAATGATCCGCAGACCTATTGGTGGAGAGCCTAAGGAAATAGCAGCTGTTACAGAGAGAATTGCTAAAGGTGACTTAACAGAAAAATTCGAACACCAAGAAGATGCGACAGGTATATTTAAATCTATCATTTATATGTCTAATAGTTTGAAAAGTGTTATTTCACGCATCGTTACTAATGGAGACTCAATCAGCGAAGCGGCAATTACTTCGAGTCAAATTGCGCAAAATACCAACAATGTCGTTAATGAACAACGAGAGCGAACGTCACAAATTGCAACCGCAATTAATGAAATGGCTTACAGCATCCAAGAGGTTGTTAAGCTATCAACGAATTCAGCAAGTTCTGCAAATGAAGCTAAAAAAGCTGCAGAGACAGGCCTTACAGTTATTGATTCAACGGTAGGTGCTATAAACCGTTTGGCAGAAACAATTGAAAATGCCATGAAAGATATCAATAAACTGGAACAAAGCAGCCATGATATTGGCGCTGTTGTTGAGGTTATTAGAAATATTTCTGAACAAACAAACTTACTAGCGTTAAATGCCGCAATTGAAGCCGCGCGAGCGGGTGAACAAGGCAGGGGCTTCTCAGTCGTTGCTGATGAAGTTCGAAATTTAGCCCAACGTACGCAAGAATCAACCAACGAAATTCAAACAATGATTGAAGCACTACAAGCAGGAACAAATACCGCTGTAAGTAGTATGTCTACCAGCAGTGATGAAGCACATCGCACCGTTGAGTTATCAGGGCAAACACGCCAACAACTAGATGGTATTTTATCCATGATCAGTGATATTAATGATATGAATAACCAAGTTGCTGTTGCAGTAGAAGAGCAGTCAACCGTTTGTGAGGATATCAATCAAAATATTACTGGGATATCAGAGTCATCAGATGCGTCGTCTCAAAGTGCTACTGAAGCGGCAATGGCGAGTGAGAAAATGGCTGAACTAGCGCATGCACTACAAATGATAGCGAAAGAGTTTAAAATTAGCTAAACCCAAATTAAACTCATTAATTATGAAATAAGCACACCCTTTTAGGTGTGCTTTTCCTTTTAAACTAAGGCGTTACTAAATCATGATTTTGCTGCTGAAATCTCGTTTTCGCTACTAGTCTTTACTTCTACATTTAAGTCTGGCATCAAATTTAGCCTATTATGAATGGCGTGATGAATGAAAGCTAACTTAGTACGTACCGCTTGAGTTAATACAAATGGATAGGCGTCGGCGAGGCCCATACTACGATTTAATGAATTTAGAATAACTGAAAACTCCATCCACGCATCTAAAATAGTGTCAATTGATGTTTGAGTATAAAAATAGCGTGCGTTTTGGGGTAATTGTAATTCGTCGGTATCTTCAACATCAGACTCATTGCCTGTTGTTGAGCCAGTAATAGAGAAGTTTTTTGCTGTTTCTAATGTATCGATAATATGCATGTAATGCGCCCATGTTTCAGCCCAATCTTCGTATGGGTGCATGGTGGCATATTCACTGATAAAACTCTCATGCCAATTAGCAGGTGCGCCTTGTTTATAATGTGTATCAAGTGCCTGTTGATAATCTAACTCATCATCACCAAAGTACTGTTTACACAAAGCATGTTTGATTGGGCAATGTATAATTAATTGATCAAAATAATAATGACCAAGTTCATGGCGAAAATGACCAAGTAATGTACGGTAATGCTCGCCCATCGCCATTTTAGTGTGTGATCGCGCTACATCATCGGCTTCAGCTAAGTTTATTGTGATGTGACCATCGTTATGCCCAGTAAACACGGTTTCTTGACCTACAATAGGGCTAACAAAGTGATCGTTTACATTTCGATCTGTGATAAAATCAAAACTTAATCCGCCCTCGGGAACTTGAGTTATAGTGTTAAGTGGCAGTGATAATGACTTTAATGTGTACAGGGCTCGGCGCTTCGCGGTCTCCATTTTTTTCCACAGGGGGATATGGTCAACAATACTTAAATCGGGCACCGTTTCGTTAAAGCGACACGCAAAACACAATACTTCATCTTTATCTGAAACAGGCACAAATGTACTTAAATTCACCATACCGTTACACACTTTGAATTGGGCATTATTATCACATTTTTTATAATGGACTTCTGGGCTTTCAGATTTATAAAATAGCCCTGATGCTTCATCAAGCTCATAAGGCTCGACTTGCTCAAACTCATCATCAATTCCCACTGTTTTGCCGCACGCTAAGCAGTGACTACTTTCAAAAAATAAAATGAGCTCTTCTTTGCAATTACATTTAAATGTTTTCATATTTTTTACCAAAATTAAATAAACTGCTATGAGGTTATCTTCATAGCGTATTAATACCTGATTTATTAGAGCCTTTTTAATAGCTCTGATTTTTTGGAATTAAACTCTTCATCGCTCAGTGCATTAGAGTCACGTAATTGCGCAAGTTTTTCTATAATTTGTAACGTCTCGTTTGTTGAGTACTGCGGATGTGTATTCACAGGAGCGTCCACATTATTTACTGATGCAGGTATAGAGTTTTGCTCTACTACTTGTTGTGTAGATTGCGCTGCTTGTTGTTGTGTAAAATGCGCAGCAACGTCCTGCTGAGCAGCGCTAGGCTGTATCCCTGATATTAATGGTAATGTATCCACATTAATGGTTCCCCACTGGCTACTAAATGTGAGCGATGTATTGCTACCTTGTTGCTGACTGACGCCACCAATATTGTGATCTAGCGTGTCGTATACACTCACAAGTCCATTGAGTTCAACGGCTAGTCGGTTAGGGAATATAGCGTAGCGAATATTATTTTGCGCGCCGCTACTAAATGGGCTACCCAAATCACCTGGCCACCATTGATTACTACCAGGAGTCCCTGCAGGAATAGTTGGAAATACTTGATTGCTACTTAGAACATTTGAAAGTTCATTACACAAGTTATCGACAGTTGATTTGAGGCCATAATTAAACATATCGCCAACCATTGTCATCCCACCGCGCATCCATTGGCCAGAGCCACCGAGTTCAGGACTATTAAATTGTGCCATTGATCCTCCACCATTATTCACTGCAATAAGCATGTGAAGTACCGCATTTTGGCTAAGGCCATAACGAGAGGCGATACCGTTAACTAAATTATGACCGACATCTGTTAGCTGTTGCATACGAAAATATCCTATTGGTAAATTGGTTTGTTTTAAATATGAATAGAAATGGTAATGCACGCTTTAGCCTAGGCGTGGGTGATAACAAAACTAACACCTTGAAAATAAAACAGCTTGTTTTATTTTACTGGGCTTGTTAACTTTGATGTAACGTAAGTGATTAAAAATCGATCCACTATAACATTGTTATAGAATTTACTCGCAGCTTTATTATGAACTATTTTTTTAGTTTTATTATAGATAGATATGCAATGATTAGTCATGCCTATTTTGCTCGAATAGCAGTTGAAGTGTTTCATTTTTTATTGCTGAGTTATCTATAAAATCGATTAAGTTGCTGATTTTAAATTAATAACTCTCCGTTAGTGTGCGGACCTTACGATTGAAAATGATAATTGCAATATCAAAAAAATTACAAATATATTTAATTAACGTGTCTTCCTATTAATTAGGCCAAAATGATAATTGCATAGTCTGTGTTTTTAAGTGGCTATGTATATAAAGTACAAAACTGGTAAGTGTACTTATACAAGAATTACTGAATGAAATTAGGCCAAGTCATATTTATATGCGCTATGTTATGACTATACATTATAAAAGGGATTAATAGATGACGATTACAGTTGGTATTTCGCACCATACTCAGTACAAATACGATCGGTCAGTCAATATGGGACCGCATATATTTCGCCTTCGCCCGGCGCCTCATAGCCGAACTAAAATTAAAAGTTATTCAATAAAAATAGTACCAGAAGATCACTACATAAATTGGCAGCAAGATCCTTTTGGAAACTACCAAGCAAGAGTTGTGTTTAATAAACCGACCACAGAATTCAGTTTTACAGTTGATTTAGTCGCTGAAATGACTGTAATTAATCCATTTGATTTCTTTTTGGAAGATTACGCAGAAGAGTTCCCATTTGTATATGATGCGGTTTCAAAATCTGAATTGGCTCCCTATCTTAAAAAACGTAAAGCCAGCCCAAAATTTTTAGAATTAATTAACTCTTTGCAGCCTAAAGAACCGTTAAGAAGCGTTGATTATCTAGTGGCCATTAATCAGGCTATATATAATTTAGTCGGTTACGGCATTCGTTTAGAGCCCGGCGTACAAACAGCAAATGAAACAATCACTAAACAAACTGGTTCATGCCGTGATTCTGCATGGTTACTTGTGCAATTGTTTCGTCACCTAGGGCTCGCGTCTCGGTTTGTATCGGGATACTTAGTGCAATTAACTTCAGATCAAAAATCATTAGATGGGCCAAGTGGTCCCGAAGAAGATTTTACAGATTTACATGCCTGGACTGAAGTGTATATTCCGGGGGCGGGTTGGATAGGACTTGATCCTACATCAGGCTTGTTTGCAGGTGAAGGACACATACCGCTTGCTTGCACGCCTGAGCCAAGCTCAGCTGCCCCAGTTACTGGCGGCATTGACGATTGTAAATCAGAATTTAGTTTCTACAACAAAGTAACGCGTGTTCATGAAGACCCTCGAGTAACTAAACCATATTCTGAGGCGCAATGGGCTGCAATTAATCGCTTAGGTCAGCATGTTGATAATGTTTACCAAGAAGAAGACATACATCTTACTATGGGGGGCGAGCCGACATTTATTTCTATCGATGATATGGAGCATCCCCAGTGGAACACAGACGCAGATGGCAAAGAAAAGCGTGTCCTTGCGCAAAACCTATTTGTAGAAATGAACAAGGTTTACACAAAAGGCGGCTTTACGCATTATGGACAAGGAAAATGGTATCCAGGTGAACCTTTACCGCGTTGGCAGTATGCGTGTTATTGGCGCAAAGATGGTGAGCCACTCTGGCAAGATGCAACATTATTAGCGGATCCTAATAAAGACTATAAATACGATCATACAGATACCAAAAAATTCGCCGACACATTATGTGAATCACTGGGATTAGATAATAAAGCACTCACCACGGCCTATGAAGATATTTTGTATCATATGTGGCAAGAGGCTTCTCTACCAACAGAGATAAAACCTGATCAACCTGAGTTACTTAATGCTATGAGCCGAAAAGGCTTTTTAGCAAAAATGGATAAAGGCATTGAAAAGCCTGTCGGGTATGTGCTTCCTTTGAAGTGGAATGACAGTAAAAATTGTTGGCAATCTTGTACATGGGAATTTAAGCGTGGTCACTGCTTTTTATTACCGGGTGAATCACCGCTAGGCTACCGTCTACCTTTAGATAGCCTTGATTGGAGTGGCAATATAATTGATCGCGACCCATTTGATATACCAGACACCTTTAGCAAGCCTAAAAAGCTTAAAAAGGGATTTATTGGTCAAGAAATGGTAAAAACTGCGCTTGTTATGGAAGTAAGAGAGGGGCGATTATACCTGTTCATGCCGCCAACAAGTCATTTTGAACATTATATGGGACTATTAAACAGTATAGAAGCTGTTGCTAAAAAATTGAAAATGCCTTTAGTCATAGAGGGTTATAGCCCACCTAAAGATAGTCGTGTTGAGAAATATGCGGTAACGCCAGACCCCGGTGTTATTGAGGTTAATATTCATCCATCTACATCGTGGGATCAATTAGTTGACCGCACAACCACCTTATACGGCTTAGCAAAAGAATGCCGGTTAGGAACAGACAAATTTATGGCGGATGGTCGTCATACCGGAACCGGTGGCGGTAACCATGTCACTCTCGGTGGTGAAACGCCTGAACAAAGTCCGTTCTTACGTCGGCCTGATATTTTAAGAAGCTTTATTACCTATTGGCAGCATCACCCTGGTTTATCGTATCTATTTTCAGGTTTATTTATTGGGCCTACAAGCCAAGCACCTCGCGTGGATGAAGCCAGAGATGAAGTACTTTATGAGCTTGAAATTGCTTTTTCTCATATGCCAGAAGGGGAAGTGCCAGAACCTTGGCTAGTCGATAGATTACTTCGTAATTTATTAGTCGACCTAACGGGTAATACACATCGTGCAGAATTTTGTATTGATAAATTATATTCACCTGACTCAGCAACTGGGCGTTTAGGTATTGTTGAGTTTAGGGGCTTTGAAATGCCACCGCATTCACAAATGAGCCTAGTACAAATGCTATTGCTACGAACTTTGCTTGCATGGTTTTGGAAAAAGCCTTATCACAAGCCATTAATTCGTTGGGGTACAGAATTACACGATAAATTTTTATTACCACAATATGTTGAGAACGATTTAGCAGAAGTTAGTCGTGATCTACAACAAGCTGGTTTTCAATTTCAATTAAGTTGGCTTAACCCATTTTTCGAGTTTAGGTTCCCTGTTTGTGGTACGCGTGAGCTTGATAACGTCACACTCGAATTACGAACAGCTATCGAACCTTGGCATGTACTGGGTGAAGAGGCGAGTGCCTCGGGTACAGCACGCTATGTTGATTCCTCACTTGAGCGAGTACAAATAAAAGTACAAGGGACAATGAGTGACCGCTATATCGTCAGTTGTAACGGCCGAAGAGTGCCATTGCGACCCGTAAAAGGAAAAGCAAAAGATGAAATGGTCGCTGGGATCCGATATAGAGCATGGCAGCCACCCACAGCTCTTCACCCTACAATAGGTGTTCATGCACCCTTGGTATTTGATCTGATTGATACATGGGAAGGACGTTCTGTTGGCGGTTTTGTATACCATGTAAGTCATGCTGGTGGTCGTAACCCTGAAACGCTTCCGGTTAACGCATTTGAGGCTGAAGGGCGCCGCGTTGCCAGGTTTTGGGAGCATGGTCATACACCATCGTTATTGGCATCTACAGAGCCTAGCTGGAGTCCTTCTGCGGTTACACATAGCTTTCAAGCTGTGCAAAATGTGAATGAATACGTAGTACCAGATGAGGAAAGTATGAATTCGGATTATCCAAATACATTAGACTTACGCAGGCAGCCAAGCTTTAAATAAGCATAGATAGTTGTTGGGAATATGCCGTTTTACTGTGTATTTCACATTGTAAAACGGCGCATTGATGTTGGCTAATTACTATAAATTGGAGCACGTTCAGCTTGTATATAAATACAAATACGATGCCAGAGTTGCCTAGCTGGTTATCTTTATATCTTAATAAAACACATGTTCATGATGAACTTGCAAATCACAGTGGCTCAAACCCAGCGCATTGGGATACCTTGTTTAACCGCTTAGCAAGTTTAACAGCGGATGATGTAAATAGTCGTGCCATTGAAATTAGGCAGCTACTTCAAAATGGTAATATAAAAAACGAAAGTAATAAGCAATGGCATTTTGACCCATTGCCTTTTATGTTATCAAAATCGGATTGGGCAATACTTGAAGAAGGCATTAAACAACGAACCCGTTTATTAAATCTAATACAGCAAGATATCTACGGCGATCAAACACTTCTCGTTGATGGGCATATTCCAGCACAGCAATTATTTCAGGATCCAAATTATTTACGTGAAGGTTTTAGTTTACCAAGTAATGAGTTATCTCTTTTCTTTACGGCGCTTGATGTTTACCGAACATCCGCGGGTGAATTTAAAGTACTTGCCGATCATTGTCAGTGCCCATTAGGTTTAGGCTTGCTACTTAAAAATCGTATTATCGCAAGACGTGTAATGGCCGAAGAGTTTGCCGATTGCAACGTTCAGCAAATCAAAGAGTTTTTAAATCTATTTCAAGAAGGGATTGATGAATATACCCATTATATGGATGACCCACGGATCGTCATTCTTACACAAGGGATCGACGATCCTAACTACAATGAACACGCTTTTCTCTCTACTTATTTTGGCTACACATTAGTACAAAGCGCCGATCTTACTGTGCGTGGTGGGGAAGTGTGTTTAAAGTCGTTGCAAGGGCTGGGGAAAGTAAATGTTATTTTGCGTTGGGTTACAGACCGTAGTATTGACTCATTAGAGCAAACAGAATATTCACTGCATGGTATTCCTGGTTTACTACAGGCAGTACGAGAAGGATCGGTTAAGGTATTAAATCCTTTTGGTAGCGGCGTATTATCGTCTTCTTCTATCAAGAGTCATCTAGCAGATTTATCACAGCACCTTCTAAAGCAGCCATTGTTACTTGGAGAGCCTAATTACTATAGTGTCTTAGAGGCTAAAAAATTATCATGGGATAATCTTGAACTGTTGTGTCATTTAAACCCGAAACTAAAGTTAGACGGGGTGCTTGATGAGCAGGAAATTAAATTACTTATTAGTAATGATCCTGATAATTATTTTTTCCAAGAAAAACCATCGTTTAGCAGTGCGCCATTTTGGCATGATGGTCAGCTAGTGGCTAGACCGGTTGTATTTCGCTGTTATGCATTAACAACAGAAAATGGCATAGAGGTTTTACCCTCAGCATTATGTTTTTCTAACGAAACAAGCAGTGATCCACACCTCTCAGGTTGGATAAAAGATACGTGGATAAATACCGCCGATCGCATTGAGGCCAGTGAGCATAATATTGCCCCGATCAGAAAAAGAATGGACGTCACTTTATTAGAAGGCGTGGTCTCAAGTCGTACGGCAGAGCATCTATTCTGGCTAGGCCGGTACTTAGAGCGATGTGAAAATACCATTCGTATTTTACGTATTTTTATCGATAAATACACTGAGCTTTCTATTTATCCCGATTTAATAAGGCAAAATATTGTAGCGAGACTTTTGAATGCGATTAATCTGCAATATATCGTGTATCCGTATATTGAACCTGATTTAACACGTGAGCTACCTGATGTTAGCTTTTCCAAAGAAGCCGCATTCAAACTGTTAGCAGATGAGCAATGCGCAGGCAGTATTGTTAATACACTCAAGTATATCGCCAATGCATCTGTACAAATACAAGAGCTATTATCTCATGATAGTCGGCGAATTATAGACAGCATTAATGATCAAATTAAAATATTTAAGAATATTAACCTCAACGTGCCAACTCGCGCTATGCAAAGTAGCTTAGACAACGTTATTGGTACGATTATGGCGTTTAATGGTTCTATCACCGATTGTATGCCAAATAGTAATGGCTGGTTTTTATTAGAAATGGGGCGACGAGTTGAACGAAGCATGCAAATAACATCGTTAAGTGCAGCTTTGTTAACTCAAGAATTAGAAGAGCCAGAAGAACTCGGTTTGCTTGAAGTTGCGCTAAGCTGCCAAGTGAGTTTAATTACGCATAAGCGTCGTTATAGAGTGTATCAAACCATTGGTACTGGGTTGGAGTTATTACTTTTAGATGCAGAGTATCCGCGTTCAATATTATTTCAATTAGAGCAAATTCATCAGCTGTGTATTCATTTACCTAATAAGCGACGTCAAGGAGTAATTGCGGCACATGAAAAAGCTATATTATTATCTAAAACAAGTTGTTATGTAACTGAAAAAGATTACTTACAAAAAAGTGATGGTGGGTTGCGTAAGCAATTAATAGAATTTAATCATAACACGCGGATGAATTTAGAAACGTTTTGCGATGTGTTGTTACTGCAATATTTTTCACATACTCAGACCGCAAACAAATTAAACTGGACTAATATTGAGCAAGCTCAATCGTGAAATATAAAATAAAACATTCAACAACCTATAACTATGCTGACTATGTCAGTTTATGTCAAAACCAAGCCCGATTAACACCAAAAACAAACCGTGGGCAAATATGCCACAGTAGTCGTATTGAAATTGAACCAACACCCAATTACATACGATCATTTAGTGATTACTTTAATAACCAAGTAACCGCATTTGAAATAGCAATACAGCATAAAAAACTCAAAGTAACTATGATTAGTGAGGTTGAGTTGTTAATCGATGCGAACGACAATTTAAAACGAGTAGACGTCCCATGGCAAGATGTACGTAATTTATTGGCTAAGCCAAATACTACTGAGCTGTTAAAAACCTCTGAGTTTGTATTACCCTCAGGGCTTATTCCTATTGATGATGGCATAAAAGACTATGCATTAATCTCGTTTAAGCCTGAAGTAACAATTATTGCCGCATGTAAAGATTTGATGGCAAGGATTTTTCATGAGTTTCATTATGATCCTGGTTTTACAACTATTAGCACCCCGTTGAGTGTTGTTTTTTCACAAAAAAGAGGCGTTTGCCAAGACTTTGCGCACTTTGCAATTGCGTGCTTGCGCAGTATTGGTTTAGCTGGAAGGTACGTCAGTGGGTATATTGAAACGATGCCGCCAGAGGGAGAAGTGAAATTAGAGGGAGCAGATGCGACTCATGCTTGGTTTGGCGTGTTTATCCCAAATATTGGCTGGGTTGATTTTGATCCTACTAACAATGTATTGCCATGCGATCAGCATATTACGCTCGCTGTAGGGCGAGATTTTTCTGATGTGACTCCTCTCAAAGGAGTCGTGTTTGGCGGCGGTAGTCAGCTGCTGGACGTAGCTGTGGATATGATTCGATTAGAATAAATTAAATAACGTCATAGTAATGATGGATAAGGTGAGTAGTGTATGAAAATTGATTGGAAAGAGTACCAAACAAATGGTTTTTTTGATGAATTAATTGATGCCAAAGGAAATATCAGAACACACGGAAAACAATTAGCGCAATTCTTCTCGAGTTTATCGGCGGAAGAGCTGGTCAAAGCCAGAGCAGTTGCTGATTTAGCCATCAAAGAAATGGGCATTACTTTCACTGTTTACAATGAAGGTAACATGATCGATAGAGCATGGCCGTTTGATATCATTCCTCGTACTATTGGCAAAAAAGAATGGCAAAGTGTTGAGACTGGTTTAAAGCAGCGTGTTGAAGCACTTAATCTATTTATAGATGATTTATACCACGATCAAAAAATAATAAAAGACGGTATTTTCCCCAAAGGTTTATTAGAAAAATCGGTGAATTTTCGTAAGCAATGTGTTGGTATTAATCCGCCAAATAAAATATGGGCGCATATTTGTGGCTCAGATCTAGTACGTGACGGCAATGGCACCATGTATGTATTGGAGGATAACCTGCGTGTTCCGTCTGGGGTTTCTTATATGCTGGAAAATCGCTCTGTTATGAAGCGCGTATTTCCTGAGCTATTTGAAGAAGTGTCTATTTTACCTGTAGATGATTACCCTTCTCAGTTATTTGATATGTTAGCTGCCATGTCTCCTCGCCCAGATGATAAACCGGAGGTAGTTGTATTAACCCCGGGGGTGTTTAATTCGGCTTACTTTGAGCATTGTTACCTTGCCCAAGAGATGGGGTGTGAATTAGTTGAAGGGCGCGATCTCGTTGTTGAAAAAGACGACTGTGTATATATGAGAACAATAACAGGACTTCAACGAGTAGATGTAATTTATCGCCGTATAGATGACTTGTTTTTAGACCCAGAAGCCTTTTTACCAGAGTCTCAACTCGGCGTTGCTGGCTTAATGCGTGCCTGGTCTAAAGGCAATGTGGCTTTAGTTAATGCGCCAGGTGCAGGTGTTGCTGATGATAAGGTTGTTTATGCCTATGTTCCTGAGATGATTAAATATTACTTAGGAGAAGAGGCTAAAATTGCTAATGTACCTACATTTAAATGCCTTGATCCTAAAGAGTGTGATCATGTTATTAAAAATATAGACAAACTTGTTGTAAAACCTGCCAATGAATCAGGTGGCTACGGATTGTTGATTGGTCCCAAATCAACCAAGCAAGAGCAAGAAGCGTGCATCGCGCAAATCAAAGCAGATCCTCGCAACTGGGTCGCACAACCAACATTAGATTTATCAACGGTTCCGACATTTGATGATAATCAACCAGATGGTCGACATGTAGATTTAAGACCGTTTATTTTATCATCAGGAAAAGACACTCAAGTTACAACGGGTGGTTTAACGCGAGTTGCAATGGTTAAGGGATCGCTCGTGGTGAATTCATCACAAGGTGGTGGCAGTAAAGACACGTGGATTGTTGACGAAGAGGCTAAATAATATGTTATCAAGAGTAGGTGAAACTTTATACTGGGTATCTCGTTACATTGAACGTGCAGAAAATATTGCCCGTCTTATCAATGTTAATAATTTACTAATGATGGACTTACCCAAAGGTGTTTGCACTGGTTGGCAACCGCTTATCGATATTATTGGTGTACGTAAAAACTATCAAGAAAACCATACTGATTTTTCTGATCAACATGCTTTAAAGTATTTGCTAGTGGGACGTGACAATAGTTCATCAATTCTTAACTCTATCAGTTCGGCACGAGAAAGTGCTCGTACTATTCGAGATGTAATGCCAAGAGATGTATGGGAAGCGATAAATTCACTGTACTACTATGTCAAAGATAATCAAAACGAAGGCTTAACAAAGCGTGGTCGTTTTAATTACTTAAAAGAGATCATTGAGGCTGCCCACCAAATATTTGGTGCATTGGATGCGACGATTAACCATGATCAGGGTTATATTTTTATACGATTTGGTTCACTGATAGAGCGTGCAGATATGACTTCCAGAATATTGGATATTCGCTCGGCGACGCTTATAACAAATGAAGAAGAAGTAAAACCGTACGAAAATATTCAATGGATCAGCCTATTGCGCTCACTCAGCGCATACCAAATGTACCGCCAAGAAATGAGTGTTCGAGTACAACGTTCAGATGTTATTGAATTTGTCATGCTAAGCAAAGTGTTTCCGCGATCAATTTTATTTTGTATGAATGAATTAAAAACGTTAATTCAACAGCTACCTAATTCAGCTGATATTATTAAATCAATTGATAAAGCAACAGGCGAACTGGCCAGCGACGATGTACGTGCGTTAAAAAATGGCTTACTCCACGATTTTATTGATGAAATACAAATTAACTTAGCCGATATCCATAATGGCTTAGCAGAGACATATTTTTTAAAGTAGTGACTACTTAAGGGAACTGCGCAAATTTCAAGGCTATTTAACCTGAACTAAAGAGAAGTTAATGCTCTAGCTCAGGTTAAATAGATTTTTAAACACCTCGACTCATCAGCACTATAAATCCCAAAATGATAACGCGTTATCTGTTTGTCATATTTAATGTGACAATTGTCGCAGTTCTTACTTGCCTTTGTGTGACTTATGTCGCAGTATAATTGGAATTGTGAATTTATAGGTGATTTATGCAACCAACAGCGCCAGAATTAGAAATTTTAAAGCAACTTTGGTACAAGCAACCACGTACCGCCAGAGAACTTCATGATCATATTGCACCACTTTATGATTGGAGTTACTCATCAACTCGAAAAACCTTAGAGCGAATGGGTGAAAAAAAATTCATCTACAGTGAAGCACAAGGAAATAAGCGAATCTACTTTGCAAAGCTCGATAAAATGACGACGTTAGCACGTATTACAAAAGATTTCGCCACACGTGTACTTGAGCTCGATGGACCGCTTCCTATAGCGATGTTTGCCGACAGTAAATTGATAAGTAACACCGAGATTGATGATTTAGAAAAATTGCTAAACGATTTACAGCAGCCAGTAAAGGGAGAATAAACGAATGAGTGTTTATGGGTTGCTAAGCACCTTTATAATCCCATTACTGGTGTGCTTTATAAGCAGTGCGGTGTTAGCAGGGTTAAGTGTATTGGTAAAAAAACATGCCAAAAGTGTTTTCGAGTGGTCAAGGTTTTGGCTGTTACTCGCGGGACTTTCATTACTGCCTATACTGCCGTTGTCAATATTAGCAATTGATACGGTTATACCTGTGGCACTGCTGCAAAGTATTGAAGGTGCATCGCCCATGTTAGTAGGAACACATGCTAATTTTGATGCAGTAGAGATACACAACAATGTGTTTGTTAATAGTGTTTACTGTGTATTTGGTATTTTATTATGTTCATTTTTATACGGTTTTTACACTTTTATTACAGGAGTGGTTGCAATAAAACGCGTGATAAATAATGCTAAAAATATTACCAATCTCAGTATTTTTTCAATTAACCAACAAGCTTTTATTATGAAAAAGCATATAAATATCAAAGTAAGTGAAATAAACCATTCACCATTTGTATTTGGCTTGTTTTCCCATGTACTTGTATTACCCAATACAATTGAGAAAATGTCACCTGTGCAGCAGCAACTCTTGTTAGAGCATGAACTAATGCACATACATCGTAATGACAATCGCACTGTACTATTGTTTCGGCTTATCTGTTGTGTTTTTTGGTTTAACCCTTTTATAAAATGGTTTGAACGACGGTTTTTAATGGCCATGGAATTAAACTGTGACGCAGCTGTATTGGCAAAAAATCCAGATCATAAAATGGATTATGCGAAAACATTATTGGTTAGCTTAAGGTTAAACAAAGCGATTATCCCACAAGCCAGCAGCTCTTTCTTTGGCGATCCTCTAGGGAGTAAAGCCGAATTTGAACAACGGATCCGAGCTGCCATGTTGGATCAACCCCGATTTAGATTTAAAATACAGAATGTATTTATCCTGCTGTGCTTTTGCGTTATATCGTCAGGTTTTATGGTGTTTGCACAATCGCCAAATATGACTGTCAATGAAGAGAAAGGGTTTAACCCTGTAATGACAGGTTGGATCAGCTCTGATTTTGATGATGTAAATAGTTTTCGTGGCGATAAACCCCATCAAGGCATTGATTTTGCTGCGCCCACAGGTACAAATATTATTGCAAGCTTTAGTGGCAAAGTGATTATTGCTGATAATACGAGTCTGCACAAAAATTACGGCACTGTGATTCTAATTGAGCACAATGATCGTAAACAATCTCTGTATGCGCATTTAAGTGCCCTTAATGTTAAAACCGGCCAGATGGTTAAATCAGGCGATGTAATTGGCAAGGTAGGGCAAACAGGGCGCACAACGGGGCCTCATCTACATTTTGAGCTATTAGAAAATAATCAACGTCTCAATCCCAATTTATATTTAAACCTGTAGCGCTTTAATAATGATTACCTCAGGGCATGCCCTGGGGATCACTGCGCCCAAAATTTAATAGAGAGAATTATGAAAAGCTTTATTTTTATATGCTTGGTACTTTTGTGTGCCTGTACTGATCCCATTATTAATCGCGTACCTGAGAAGAGTTGCTGCACAGTACACAGCGATAAATCAGTGAATAATTACAACGTGAATAACAATCGAGAAAAATTGCTCGTTAAAACAACTATGCAGACAATAGCGCTTGCCAAAGGGCAAACATTGGCGCATTTACTCACGCCTTATGGTTTAACTGCGCAAGAAATTTGGCAAATAGCAGAGCAACTAGAGCCAGTCTATCCAGCCAATGAATTACGCGCAGGTGAACAATTTACCGTGTATCTTGAGCAAGGGCTTCTACAAAAAGTGACTTTTTTTGCTGCGTTTGCAAAGCGTATTGTGATAGAAAAGCAAGCTGTAAACTGGCAAGTTACAACCCAAAAGTTGGCAACCACAACTGCCACCATTTATGTTACTGCACGTGTTGAAACGAGCTTATATAAAAGTGCCTTAGAAAATAATATACCGGTGAATGTGATCCAGCAGTTTCTACTTCTGTATTCGTATACGGTCGATTTTCAACGTGAGCTGCGCAGGGGCGACCAATTCGCTGTTATTTATAAACAACACGCTTTAGTGGAAAATCCAGCGATAACGAAACTTGCAAGTATTGAATTCACAAAATTAGTATTAGGTAATAAAATCTCTCGTTTATACGCCTTTGCTGATAAACAAGGTAACAATGATTTTTATAATGACGCTGGGCGTAAAATGGGTAGTTTTTTAATGAAAACCCCCTTAGATGGAGCGCGATTATCATCTTACTTTGGTAAACGAAAGCACCCTGTATTAGGTTATACACGTATTCACAAGGGCATTGATTTTGGAGCTCCGGTTGGGACACCTATCTTTGCTGCAGGGAAAGGTGTAATCACCAAAGCTGGCCGAGAAGGATCTTTTGGTAACGTAGTAAAAATAAAACATGCAAGGGGTTATCTGACTTTATATGCGCACCTTAACGGGTTTGCAAAGGGAATTAAAAAGGGGGTGCATGTAAAGCAAGGGCAAACAATCGGCTATTTAGGCAATACCGGACTCAGCCAAGCTAGGCATCTGCATTATGAAATACATAAGCATGGGCGTGCAATCGATCCACTTCGCATTAAAGACAGTGGCGGTGAAACACTAAAAGATAAAAATTTGTCCGCTTTTCTTACCACTAAAAAAACGCTTGATGAGTTAATCGACTTGTATGAACAGTCAGCGCCCCCTCGTTTGGCAGATAAATATGAGAATCATATCAGTGAATAGTCGTTAGTATTAAGCATTACGAACTTGTAAAAATTAATAGGCAAAAAAAATCCCTCTTGCGAGGGATTTTGGGTAACTCAGCGCCATTGGCACTGGGAATGAGGTCGGTACAGAGTGAAATTAAGAGTTAGTTTAAAAAACCATCTCTGGGATTTCACCATCAACAAGTAATTTACCTGCTGTTTTACTAATTATTTCATCGACAGATACGCCAGGTGCGCGTTCTAGCAGATGAAAAGCGCCGTCTCTAACTTCAAGTACGGCTAAATCTGTTACTATTTTCTTTACACAATTAACGCCAGTTAAAGGTAATGAGCAACTTTCTAAAAGTTTTGAATCTCCATGCTTACTTGCATGAGTCATAGTAACGATAATATTTTTTGCACCAGCGACAAGGTCCATCGCGCCGCCCATGCCTTTAATCAGCTTTTTTGGGATCATCCACGATGCTATGCTGCCGTTCTGGTCAACTTCAAATGCACCTAAGACTGTTAAGTCTACATGACCACCACGGATCATTGCAAAACTATCTGCACTATTAAATATGGCCGCACCTTTGGCTGCTGTCACGGTTTCTTTACCCGCGTTGATCATATCTGCGTCAAGTTCTGCTTTTGTTGGGTATTGACCCATGCCGAGTAAGCCATTTTCAGACTGTAACATCACTTCAATATGATCTGGTACATAGTTAGCTACCAAAGTAGGAATACCAATACCGAGATTGACGTAATAACCGTCTTGTAGTTCTTGTGCAACGCGCATTGCGACTTGTTCACGTGATAATGCCATGATTATTGCTCCTTAATCGCGAGTGGTGACACGTTCAATGCGTTTTTCAAAGCTGCCTTTGATCACGCGATTAACAAAAATACCAGGGGTATGAATTTGGCTTGGCTCAAGTTCACCTGGTTCAACAATTTCTTCAACCTCAGCGACGGTTATTTTACCCGCTGTTGCGGCCATTGGGTTAAAATTCATGGCAGTGTGGCGAAATACTAAATTACCATAGCGGTCTGCTTTCCATGCTTTAACAATAGCAAATTCACCGGTAATTGATTCTTCTAGTATATAAGGACGGCCATTAAATTCTTTAACGTCTTTGCCTTCGGCTACAGGCGTACCATAACCAGTGGCTGTATAAAACGCGGGGATACCAGCACCGCCAGCACGCATTTTTTCTGCAAGTGTGCCTTGAGGTGTTAGTTCTACGTCTATTTCACCGCTTAATAATTGTTGTTCGAATAGGGCGTTTTCACCCACGTAGGAAGCAATAATTTTTTTAATTTGTTTGTCATGCAATAATAAGCCTAAACCAAAATCGTCTACACCACAGTTATTAGACACAACGGTCAAGTCGGTGGTTTTTTTACGTTTGATTTCGCTAATTAGCCCTTCAGGGATCCCGCATAAACCAAAACCACCAGCGATAATAGTATCGCCATCTTTTAAGCCTTCCATTGCAGCTTCATAACTTGAAACTACTTTATCGAAACCGGCCATGGGCCCACTCCTCATTTTATTAATATGACTGCTGATCAACGTGTTAAATATAGACTATTAATCAGTAGTTTGATTTTTAAGTGCCAAGGAAACCTTGCTCACAGGTTGTTTATTTAATGCCGTACAAATTGCCCAACCAGCTTGAGCTAGCCTTTGTAAATCAATACCATGGTTTATGCCAAGCCCTTGGAGTAAGTAAATTACATCTTCGGTGGCAACATTTCCTGACGCTCCCTTTGCATAAGGGCAGCCACCAAGGCCTGCAACTGCACTGTCAACCGTTGCTATACCTCGTTTTAGGGCAGTGTAAATATTTGTGAGCGCTTGTCCGTAAGTGTCGTGAAAATGAACAGCCAACAACGATTTGTCAATGTGTGCTAATAATACATCTAACAGCTCGTCCACTTTTTTAGCTGTGCCAATACCAATGGTGTCGCCTAGGCTTACTTCGTAACAACCAAGGGCTAATAGCTTTTGGCTTACTTCAAGTACACGTTGTGGGTCTATATCACCCTCATACGGGCAGCCAAGTACACAACTTACATACCCACGCACACGAATATTATGTGCTTTGGCAAACGCCATTACATCTTCAAAGCGGGCAATACTTTCGTCAATCGAGCAGTTAATATTTTTTTGGCAAAATGCTTCGCTTGCGGCAGTAAATATAGCAAATTCTTTAATACCTACCGCATGCGCGGCTGCTGCGCCTTTTAAATTGGGCGTAAGCGCGGTTAAATTTGTATTAGGTAACGTAAGCGCGCTTATTACTTCACTTGAGTCTGCCATTTGCGGCACCCATTTGGGTGATACAAACGCCCCGGCTTCTATATCAGTAATACCCGCATCAGCAAGGGCTGTAATAAGCTTTATTTTATCTTGGGTGCTTACAGCGCTTTCGTTTTGTAAACCATCACGTGCGCCCACTTCAACAATGCGAACATGGCTTGGGAGTGTGTTATTCATCTGCTGAGCTCTCATCGGTGACAATTGCCAATAAGGCCCCATGGCTAACCAATGCGCCTTCAGAAAAACAATAACTCTGTAACACGCCATCATGCGGGGCGGTGAGGGTGTATTCCATTTTCATTGCTTCGATGATAACCACAGCGTCACCTTTAGTGACTGTGCTACCAATGTCAATTAGGTGCTTAACGACAGTGCCATTGAGCGGCGCTGCAAGTGGCAGAGCATCACTTTCGTGCTCGCTCACATAATGTTTGTCTATTACATCAAACGTGCTTTGTAGCGCTTTGTACATCACTGTAATTACATTGTCAGTGTTTACAACATGACATGTGTGCTTATCGCCATTAATAAACATGCTGCATACGCTATTTTCAATGCTGCCGGAGGTTGTATAGTCAACTCCGTCAATCGTGATTATAAAGCCGTTTTGCTGTGGGGTTGCAGTTATAATATGATCAGAAAACGGGATGTTAATGGCCGCTTTTATGTTGAGTTTAAAACCAGAAAGACGATCCCATGGGCTGCTATTGGCTATATTATTTAAGCCAGATAAATAACTAAATGCCGCGATTACGGTACTCATCAAACGTTGCTTGTTATCAACTGTAAGTAAGGTGTCACCTTGCTCTTCAATAAAATGCGTATCTGGCGCACCTTGTTTGAAAGTGGCGTGATCAGCAAGGTTATGTAAGAAGCTTACATTGCAGCTAAAGCCCGCTAAATGGAATTGCTCAAGTGCTGTTCTTAATCGTGCTAATGCGTGTTCACGGGTGTCATCATGAACAATTAATTTAGCGATCATAGGGTCATAAAAAGGGCTTATTTCATCCCCTTGTAAAATACCGGTATCAATACGTACATATTCAGATTGAGCTGGTATATACAAGCCATTAATCGTGCCAGAGCAGGGGATAAAGTCATTACTTGGATCTTCTGCGTAAATACGCGCTTCAAAACTGTGACCTTGTAACTGGATGTCATCTTGCGCAAGTGGTAATGCTTTACCTGCGGCGACGTTTATTTGCCAATTGACTAGATCAACACCGGTCACCATTTCTGTCACTGGGTGTTCGACTTGCAGGCGGGTGTTCATTTCCATAAAAAAGAATTCATCGCCACACAGCAAAAACTCAACAGTACCCGCACCACGATAATTAATCGCAAGGGCGCATCGAACAGCGGCTTCCCCCATTTCCTTACGTAGTTCATCAGATAAACCAGGCGCAGGGGCTTCTTCGATCACTTTTTGGTGGCGACGTTGCAATGAACAATCACGATCGCCTAAATACACACAGTTACCGTGGTTATCTGCAAAAATTTGTACTTCAACATGGCGCGGTTTGTTTACGTAACGCTCAAGTAACACTAAGTCGTTACCAAAGCCAGCAATGGCTTCACGTTGTGCGCCTTGCAAAGCACTGATAAAGTCTTTTGCTTGCTCTACAACACGCATGCCTTTACCGCCGCCGCCAAAGGCTGCTTTGATTAGTACTGGGTAGCCAATTTTTTCAGCTTCTGCTTGCAAAAAGGCCGGATCTTGTTTATCTCCATAGTAACCAGGCACCAAGGGCACATTGGCTGCTGCCATAATTTCTTTAGCACGGGTTTTTGAACCCATGGCTTCAATGCTGCTGGCTGGTGGGCCAATAAAGGCAATATTATTTGCTTCGCAAGCTTTTGCAAACTCACTGTTTTCAGATAAAAACCCGTAACCTGGGTGTATACAGTCAGCGCCAGCAGCCAGCGCTACTTGCATAATTTTATCAGCGACTAAATAGGAGTCTTTACTTGGCGCTGCACCAATATGGTAGGCTTCGTCGGCAAGCTTTACATGTTGTGAATTTTTGTCGGCATCTGAATAAACCGCAACAGTGGTTAAACCCATTTGTTTTGCAGTTTGCATCACACGGCATGCAATTTCGCCGCGATTAGCAATAAGAATTTTTTGTAATGATTGTGTGCTCATGGGGATCCCTATTTTTGCCAATTTGGCGGGCGTTTTTCAAAAAAGGCAGTAAGCCCTTCTTGGCCTTCTTCAGATACGCGTATTTCAGCAATGCGCTCAGCGGTTAAGTTTACAATTTGACCATTAATTTCGTGCCCGGCAACATCGTTAATTAATTGTTTGGCAGCACGTACGGCAACAGGACCGTTATTGATCAATGTTTCAAGTAGCTGATCAAGGGCGCATTCAAGTTTGCCCGTTACTTGATGTATTAAGCCTAGCTGTTTGGCTGTGTGTGCATCAAAAATCTCTGCGGTTAAAAAGTACCGTCTTGCAGCGCGTTCGCCAATCGCTCTTATTACATAAGGGCTAATGACCGCAGGTATTAGGCCGAGTTTAACTTCGCTTAAACAAAATTGTGCGTTGTCTTGGCAAATGGCAATATCGCAACAGGCAATTAAACCCAGTGCGCCACCAAAAGCGGCACCTTGCACGGCACAGACTGTGGGCAGTGGACTACTTGCTAATACATGCATAAGTTTGGCAAGTTGTTTTGAGTCAGCAAGATTTTCAGCAAAGTCATTATCTGCCATCGACTTCATCCAATTGAGATCCGCACCAGCCGAGAAGTGCTCGCCCTCGGTTTTTAAAACCAACGCGCGCACGTCTAAGGTATTGGCGTGTTCAATACATTGAATTAGCTCTTGGATTACTTGCTCGTTAAAGGCGTTGCGCTTTTCAGGGCGACTTAAAACGAGGACAGCCACATTTGATTTAGTTATTTGTAGTGTTACTGACATACTCACTTCCTTACATTCTAAATACGCCGAATTGCGAATCACGTTTAGGTGCATTAGCTGCTGCGCTTAGCGCTAAGCCAAGCACATTGCGCGTATCAGCGGGGTCAATAATACCGTCATCCCACAAACGGGCGCTGGCATAATACGGATGACCTTGCTGCTCATATTGATCAATAATGGGCTTTTTAAACTCAGTAACTTGCTCATCAGTCATGCTTTGGCCTTTACGCGCTAAACCATCTTGTTTAACTTGTGCCATTACACCTGCAGCTTGTTCGCCGCCCATCACCGAAATACGGGCATTTGGCCACATCCACATCATGGTAGGTTCAAATGCGCGGCCACACATACCGTAGTTACCAGCGCCATAAGAGCCACCAATTAAAACGGTAAATTTTGGTACATCAGCGCATGATACCGCCATCACCATTTTAGCGCCGTGTTTAGCAATACCTTCTGCTTCGTATTTTTTACCCACCATAAAACCGGTGATATTTTGTAAAAATACGAGGGGGATATTGCGTTGGGCACACAGTTGAATAAAGTGTGCGCCTTTTTGGGCTGATTCACTAAATAAAATGCCGTTGTTAGCAACAATGCCAACCGGGTGCCCATAAATTTTCGCAAAACCAGTGACTAATGTGTCACCAAAGTAACGTTTAAATTCATCAAATGATGAGTCATCCACAGTGCGGGCGATTACTTCGCGTACATCGAACGGCTTTTTCAGATCAGTCCCGACGATGCCGTATAGCTCGCTAATGTCGTAACGTGGTGCTTTTACTTTATTGAGCGCATCATCCAATAATGGTGAAGTAGGGCGTTGATAGTTAATGCGTTCAATACATTGGCGCGCAATTGATAGCGCATGAGCATCGTTTTCAGCGTAATGGTCAGCCACGCCAGATGTTTTACAGTGCACGTCAGCGCCACCAAGTTCCTCGGCTGTTACCTCTTCACCAGTGGCCGCTTTAACGAGCGGCGGACCAGCTAAAAATATAGTGCCTTGCTCTTTTACGATAATGCTTTCATCAGCCATGGCGGGTACATACGCACCACCTGCGGTACATAAGCCCATAACCACAGCAATCTGCGGAATGCCTTTTCCAGACATACGGGCTTGATTGTAAAAAATACGACCAAAATGCAGTTTATCTGGGAATACATCGTCTTGCTCTGGCAGGTTTGCACCACCTGAGTCAACCAAATAAATACAGGGTAAATGACAACGCTCAGCAATATCTTGCGCGCGTAGGTGTTTTTTTACTGTTAGTGGGAAATACGTTCCGCCTTTGACTGTAGCGTCATTGGCGATGATCATACATTCAACGCCTTTTACGCGGCCAATACCGGCAACAACACCCGCACACGGAATGGCTTGTTCATATACACCAAAGGCTGCAAATTGTGAAATTTCTAAAAAGGGTGAGCCTTCATCAATTAATGTGCTAATACGTTCACGAACAAACATTTTACCGCGACCTTCATGGCGCTCAATAAGAGCAAGGCCGCCACCTTGGCTAATTTCGCTTACTTTATCGCGTAAATCATCAACCAGCGCAGCCATGTTTTTATGGTTTTGTAAAAACTGCGGATCGTGGGGGTTAACGCTTGATTTTAAAATAGTCATCGCGTTTATCCTTAACGGCTTTCAGTGAATAATTCGCGGCCGATTAACATGCGGCGAATTTCAGACGTACCTGCACCAATTTCGTACAGTTTTGCGTCACGTAATAAGCGGCCTGTTGCGTATTCATTAATGTAGCCATTGCCACCGAGGATTTGAATGGCATCTAATGCCATTTTGGTTGCCAGCTCTGCGGCATATAAAATTGCACCAGCAGCATCTTTACGGGTTGTTTCACCACGATCACACGAACGCGCTACTGTGTATACGTATGAACGAGCTGCATTCATTTGTGTATACATGTCGGCAATTTTACCTTGAATAAGTTGGAATTGACCAATAGGTGTATCAAACTGTTTACGTTCATGAATATACGGTACAACGATGTCCATACAGGCTTGCATTATGCCCAGTGGGCCTGCTGCAAGTACTACGCGCTCGTAATCAAGGCCGCTCATGAGTACTTTAACGCCTTCATTTAAATTACCAAGGATGTTTTCTTCTGGCACTTCGCAGTTTTCGAAAACCAGTTCACAGGTGTTTGAACCACGCATGCCCAGTTTGTCGAGTTTTTGCGCCGTAGAAAAACCAGGGAAGTTACTTTCAACAATAAATGCGGTAATGCCTTTAGCGCCTGCGGTTAAATCAGTTTTTGCGTAGATGACTAAAGTATGGGCATCAGGGCCGTTAGTGATCCACATTTTATTGCCGTTTAAAATGTACTTATCGCCTTTTTTCTCAGCTTTAAGCTTCATTGATACGACATCAGAGCCAGCATTAGGCTCACTCATCGCCAGCGCACCAATATGTTCACCACTAATTAATTTAGGTAGGTATTTTTCTTTTTGCGCTTGCGAGCCATTACGATTAATTTGATTAACACACAAGTTTGAATGAGCACCGTAGCTTAGGCCAATAGACGCGCTGGCGCGGCTTATTTCTTCCATCGCAATTACGTGTTCTAAATAACCAAGGCCCGCACCACCTAACTCTTCAGATACTGTCATACCTAACAAACCCATTTCGCCTAATTGTGGCCAAAGCTGGTTAGGAAACGCGTTATCAAGATCGGTTTTCTCTGCTAAAGGGGCAATTTCTTGGCTGGCAAAGCTATTAACATGATCGCGGATCATATCGGCTGTTTCGCCTAGGCCAAAGTTCATTTCTTTATATAGTGAAATAGTGCTCATGATTCATTCCTGTGTGAGAGACTGTTAATGAATAGTCATTTAATCGTTATAGTTTAAAGCTCTTTTATTCATCTAATTTATTTAAGGTATCGCGGCAACGACGCTCTGCGGTGACTAATTCCATCAAGACCACTTTAATGTCATCCATTTGTTGGCTTAAATCAGCTTTTTTATCTGAAATTAAGTCAAGCATAGTCACTAACTGCTTAGCGCTGGATTTATCTGCATCATAAAGTTCAAACAAACGGCCTGTTTCAGCCAAAGTAAAACCTAAACGCTTACCACGTAAAATAAGTTTTAAACGCACTTTGTCGCGTTTTGAATAAATACGGGTTTGGCCATTACGCTCAGGTGAAATTAATCCCTGATCTTCATAAAAGCGAATTGAGCGGGTGGTTATATCAAACTCTTTAGCCAGTTCACTGATACTAAAAGTTTGTTCATTACTTGCAGGCTCTGCGGCAGAACTTGCAAAATTTGTTTGATTATCTTGATTCATAGTGTTTTTACCTCATTCGAATAACTCCAATATAAGTGAAGTTTACGTAAAGGTAAAGTGGATTGTAGAACTTATACTTTAGACTAATATAATGTGCAGTGTATTGAAGGCAGTTATCAGTTATAGCAGGGGTTGAGGCTACACTGTTTGTATTAATCTACAGAAAAATAAAGATATGTTTACACTTTTGTTGAGCGTATAAATCTTGATTTTAGATTTACGTTGGCGTAAACGTAAATATTATGTATGCTCATAAGCAGATTATAAATACAGTGTTTGGCTTATCGCTCACACATGAATATTGCCAATTATAAAATGGAGCCTTTTTTATGACTACCGAAGCCGTTGTTATTGTAGCAGCAAAACGTACCCCGATGGGTGGTTTTATGGGTGCCCTTAGCGGTGCAGATGCCACTGAGTTAGGTGCAACAGCCATTGCCAGCGCGCTTGCTGATACGGGATTAAGCGATAATGCTATTGATGAAGTCATTATGGGCTGTGTATTGCCAGCCGGTTTAGGCCAAGCACCCGCACGTCAAGCCATGTTAAAAGCAGGCCTTGCGCGTAGCACGGGTGCTACCACAATTAATAAAGTATGTGGGTCAGGTTTAAAAGCGGCGATGCTCGCGCATGATTTAATTAAAGCGGGTTCAATTAATAGCGCGATTGCAGGTGGCATGGAAAGCATGACTAATTCGCCGTATTTTATACCAAAGGCACGCGGCGGTATGCGTATGGGTCACGGTGAAATTAAAGATCACATGATGAGTGATGGCCTAGAAGACGCCTACGATAATAAAGCGATGGGCTGTTTTGCTCAAGATACTGCTGATGAATACGGTATTGGCCGTGAACAAATGGATGCGTTTGCACTTAACTCGCTTAGTAAAGCCAATGCTGCGATTGCAAATGGTGATTTTGATAGCGAAGTTGCACCGCATACTATGAGTAGCCGTAAAGGTGACGTGACAGTTAGCATTGACGAACAACCAGGTAATGCACGCCCAGAAAAAATCCCAAGTCTACGTGCTGCATTCAAAAAAGACGGTACTATTACTGCTGCAAATTCATCGTCAATCTCTGACGGTGGCGCTGCACTTATCTTGATGAGTGAAGCCCATGCTAAAGCACAAGGGCTTACGCCACTATGTCGTATTGTTGCGCACAGCACACACTCACAAAAACCAAGTGAATTCACACTTGCGCCTGTTGGCGCTATGAATAGCTTACTTGAAAAAGCAGGCTGGACAACGAACGACGTTGACCTTTGGGAAATTAATGAAGCCTTTGCCATGGTCACTATGCTTGCTATCAACGAGTTAAAACTTGATGAAAGCAAAGTTAACGTTAATGGCGGTGCCTGTGCATTGGGTCATCCTATTGGTGCCAGCGGTGCGCGTATTTTAGTTACCCTTATCCACGCGCTTAAAAATCGCGGCCTTAAAAAAGGCGTTGCCTCTTTATGTATTGGTGGCGGTGAAGCGGTAGCCTTAGCAGTCGAAACACTCTAATTTTTAAAAAACTTAAACTCTCACAGCCGCAGGCTCTTTTAATAATAACTACTGCGGCTTAACCAATTACCCTCTGGGGAGGAGTGCGTTATGCACCAAGTACCATTACTGATCAACGGCGAATTTATTCAATCAACATCAGATCAACTTATTGATGTTATTAATCCAGCAAACCAAGAAGTGTTAGCGCAAGTTCCGTGTGCTACAGACGCAGAAATGGATGCAGCGATTACATCAGCTAAAGACACCTTTAAAACGTGGAAAGACGTACCAATCACTGAGCGTGCGCGCATTATGATGAAATACGCTGCGTTATTAAAAGAGCATCATGACGAATTAGCGACCATCATTTGTCATGAGCTTGGTAAAACGTTTGAAGACGCTAAAGGTGATGTTTGGCGCGGTATTGAAGTGGTTGAGCAAGCAGCGAATGCACCCTCATTAATGATGGGTGAGACGATGGAGAATGTGGCACGTAAAATCGACACATATTCATATATGCAACCACTGGGTGTATGCGCAGGTATTACGCCGTTTAACTTCCCTGCAATGATCCCACTGTGGATGTTTCCACTGGCGATTGTATGCGGTAACACCTTTATTTTAAAACCATCTGAACAAGATCCACTAACGCCTATGCGTTTAGCTGAGCTGTTTATTGAGGCGGGCGCGCCAAAAGGCGTATTACAAGTGGTACATGGTACTAAGCCACAGGTCGACCGTTTATTAGAAGATCCAGCTGTGCGCGCAATTTCATTCGTGGGTTCTTGTGGTGTAGGTGAATACATTTACTCTAAAGGCACTGCAAATTTAAAGCGTGTACAAGCGTGTGTGGGTGCAAAAAATCACATGGTGATCATGCCGGATGCAAGTCGTTCTCATGTTGTTAATAATCTCGTTGGTGCCTCTGTTGGTGCTGCAGGTCAGCGCTGTATGGGAATTTCAGTGGCGGTATTCGTTGGTCAAGCAAAAGACTGGGTTGACGACATTAAAGCAGGTTTTGCTAATGTTCGTCCAGGTGTATGGGATGATAAAGATGCGGCATACGGCCCGCAAACATCACCGGCTGCCAAAGCGCGTATTTTATCATTGATTGCCCAAGGTAAAGAACAAGGTGCAACGTGTTTAATTGATGGTTCTGACTTTACTGTTGTAGGTTCTGAGCAAGGCAACTGGGTAGGACCTACCTTATTTACTGATGTAACGACTGACATGGATTTATACAAAGAAGAAATCTTTGGTCCTGTACTGGCATGTATGTTTGTTGATTCACTAGATGAAGCCATTGCACTTATTAATGATTCGCCATTTGGTAACGGCACGTCGTTATTTACCTCAAGTGGCGCTGTTGCGCGTAAGTTCCAACACGAAATTGAAGTAGGGCAAGTAGGTATTAACGTGCCAATTCCTGTGCCACTGCCGTTCTTCTCATTTACTGGTTGGAAAGGTTCTTTTTACGGTGACACGCATACTTACGGTAAACAAGGCATTCGTTTTTACACTGAAACTAAAACCATTACCTCACGCTGGTTTGAAGACGATATTGCGTCAGGCCCTAATATGAGTATCAACCTTAAGTAATTAATTTAATTTACTCCACATAATAAAAAAGAGGGGCGCGAAGGCGGGCACATTTTTAGCCTTCGCTGCTCTTCACGAATAGATTTTACCGACAACAAATTATAAATAAGAGGCCTGCTATGGACTTTAATTTAACTGAAGATCAACAAGCATTTGCACAAACTGCTCGCCAATTCGCTGAATCAGAACTCGCTCCACACGCAGCAAAGTGGGACCGTGAACATATTTTTCCTAAAGACACCATTAAAGCCGCAGGTCAGTTAGGGTTTTGTGGTCTTTATACGCCAGAGGAAGCCGGTGGTTTAGGTTTATCGCGTTTAGATTCAAGCATTATTTTTGAACAGCTTGCGATGGGCTGTACAGCAACCACTGCGATGTTGACCATTCATAATATGGCCACTTGGATGATCGCAAGTTTTGGAACTGAGCAAACTAAAGAGCAATATTGTGACCAACTGGTAATGGGCGAGTTACTAGCGTCTTACTGTTTAACAGAGCCAGGCTCTGGGTCAGATGCTGCATCATTGAAAACCAAAGCGGTGCGTGATGGCGACGAATACGTGATCAACGGCTCAAAAATGTTTATCTCTGGCGCAGGTGAAACCGAAGTATTGGTAGTTATGGCACGTACTGGCGGTGATGGCGCTGCCGGTATTTCTGCTTTTGTAGTCCCTGCTGATGCTAAAGGTGTTGAATATGGCAAAGCTGAAGAAAAAATGGGCTGGAACGCACAACCTACACGCTTAATTAGTTTTGAAGATGTACGCATACCCGCACACAACTTATTAGGCGCTGAGGGAGAAGGCTTTAAATTTGCAATGCAAGGCCTAGATGGCGGACGCATCAACATTGCAACCTGCTCAATTGGCACTGCCCAAGCCGCACTACAAACAGCCCGTGAATATTTAAAAGAACGCGAGCAATTTGGTAAACCACTGGCTGCGTTTCAAGCACTGCAATTTAAAATAGCCGATATGAATACTGAACTTGTTGCTGCGCGCCAAATGGTGCGATTAGCAGCGTTTAAGCTCGATTCAGGCGACAGTGAAAAAACCACTTATTGCGCCATGGCAAAACGTTTTGCCACCGATGTAGGCTTTACAGTGTGTAATGATGCATTACAAATTCATGGTGGCTACGGTTATATCAAAGAATACCCACTTGAGCGCCATGTACGAGATGTACGCGTTCATCAAATTCTTGAAGGTACTAACGAAATTATGCGGGTGATTATTGCTCGTCGTATTTTAGCGCAATCAGCAGCCGATATTCTATAAGGAACGCGAAATGTCAAACCCAAGTATTGATTTAACCATTGAAGGCCACGTAGCGATTTTAACCATGTCTAACCCGCCAGCGAATACCTGGACTAAAGACACCTTGATAGCCTTAAAAGACACGGTAAATGAGCTAAACGATAATAAAAACGTCTATTCATTAGTGATCACTGGTGAAGGTGAAAAGTTTTTTAGTGCGGGCGCTGACTTAAATGTATTCGCAGGTGGTGATAAAGGCGTAGCAGCGACCATGTCGCAGGTATTTGGCGAAGCATTTGAAGCATTAACAGCGTTTAGAGGTGTATCAATTGCTGCAATTAATGGCTATGCCATGGGGGGCGGTTTAGAAGTGGCTTTGGCGTGTGATATTCGTATAGCGGAAGAGCAAGCACAAATGGCATTGCCAGAGGCCAAAGTTGGCTTACTGCCGTGTGCTGGTGGCACACAAAACCTTGCTTGGCTTGTTGGTGAAGGCTGGGCAAAACGGATGATTTTGTGTGGCGAGCGCTTAAAAGCGGATAAAGCCCTGCAAATAGGTTTAGTCGAAGAAGTGGTACCACAAGGTGAAAGCTTTTCCGCAGCACTTAAACTTGCTAACCAAGTAGCCGATCAAAGCCCTGTTGCTGTAAGCGCTTGTAAAACGTTGATACAAAAAGGTCGCACTCAACCCATGGCACATGCATTACCACTCGAACGCGAGTTGTTTGTTGGTTTGTTTGATACAGAAGATCAGCAAGAAGGGGTTAACGCCTTTTTAGAAAAGCGTAAGGCAAATTGGGTGAACGGCTAATGGTTGAGTTAACGCTATTAAACACACAGGATGCCCCCGTCGTTTTTGAAACAGCGCGTGCAGAAAATGGCTCGTTGATTGGCTTTGCAACACTCAACGCTCCTAAATCGTTAAACGCCCTCAATTTTGACATGATCAAACTATTAGAGCCGCAGCTAATTGCATGGGCAGATGATAGTAATATTGCCATGGTTATACTCAAAGGTGCAGGGGAGAAAGCCTTTTGTGCTGGCGGTGATGTAGTTAGCTTACATAACGCAATGAAAACTGGCGAGCCTGCCAACTTAATTGAAGATTTTTTTACCCAAGAGTATCGTCTTGATCATTTAATCCATTGTTACGACAAACCGATCTTAGTGTGGGGTAACGGGATTGTAATGGGCGGTGGCCTTGGTTTAATGGCGGGTGCTAGCCACCGTGTTGTGACCGAAACATCCCGTATAGCCATGCCAGAATTAACAATTGGTTTATACCCTGATGTAGGCGGAAGTTACTTTTTACATAAAATGCCCCAGCATGTTGGCTTGTTTTTAGGGCTAACCGCAGCGTCTATTAATTGCGATGATGCGATGTTTGTATCGTTGGCTGATCACTACGTTAAAGCTGATAAGTACGACAGTATGATTGATCAACTCGCTGCGATTAAGTGGGGAAAAACAGCTGCGTTAAATCACGATAAACTCACTACATTACTAACCGAGCTTGATAACATATCCGGGCGCATGCCAAAAGGAAATGTAAAAGCTAATTTAGCGACTATTCAAAAACTCGCTGAGTTTACAGATTTAAAAGAGAAAGTTAATTACATTTTAAACCTAGACACTGATGACGTTTGGATTACACGTGCGCAAAAATCATTAAAGCATGGTTGCCCATTAAGTTGTGCTCTAGTTGAGCGCCAACTTGCTAACTCAAAAGGTAAAAGCTTAGGCGAGTGTTTTCAAATGGAATTGGCTATGTCGGTTCGCTGTGGTGAAGTCGGTGAATTTCAAGAGGGTATCCGCGCGTTACTGATTGATAAAGACGGTGCACCCAACTGGCAATTTAAAACAATTGAGCAATTACCTGCGCAATTAATTGAGAGTTTCTTTACTGCTCGCTGGGATAATGACTCGCATCCACTTAAACAACTTACACAAGGATAATGATATGTCACTTTCTATCGGTTTTATTGGTTTAGGAAATATGGGCGGCCCTATGGCTGCAAACCTTGTTAAAGCAGGCCATCAGGTTAAGGTGTTTGATTTAAACCAATCGGTCGTAAATCAACTTGCCGAGCAGGGCGCGATTGAAGCGACAGACGCCAAACACTGTGCAAGTGATGTTGATGTGTTGATCAGTATGCTCCCTGCTAGTAAGCACGTTAAATCACTGTACTTAGGTGAGACTGGCCTTGTACATATTTTAGCAAAATCGACCTTAGTAATAGATTGCTCGACCATTGATGCTGCATCGGCGCGTGAAGTAGGGGCTGAACTTAGTGAACATGGCATTGCTTTTGTAGATGCGCCGGTATCGGGTGGAGTTGCAGGCGCAACAGCAGGCACATTGACCTTTATTGTAGGCGGTGCTGATGAGCAATTTACTAAAGCACAACCTGTACTTGCTGATATGGGTAAAAATATTTTTCATGCTGGAGATATCGGTGCGGGGCAAGTCGCAAAAATCTGTAATAACATGCTACTGAGCATTTTAATGGCAGGTACCAGCGAAGCAATTCAAATGGGTATTAATAATGGTCTAGATCCAAAAGTACTGAGCGATATTATGACGGCAAGCTCGGGTCGCAACTGGACGCTTGAACTTTACAACCCGTGTCCAGGCGTAATGGACACAGCTCCCGCAAGTAACAATTATAAACCGGGCTTTATGGTTGATTTAATGGCAAAAGATTTAGGCCTTGCGATGGAAGCAGCGCAGCAAAGTAATTCATCAACCCCAATGGGGTCAATGGCAAAAAATCTTTATACTATGTTGCAGCATCAAGGTGCTGGCAGTGATGATTTTAGTGCCATATTTAAATTATTCTCAAAGGAGTAACAGGTGGAAATTAAAAACAACACCGTAGTGATCACCGGCGGCGCACAAGGCTTAGGCTTTGCAATGGCGCATAAATTTGCTCAATTAGGCGCTAACATTGCCTTGATTGATATGCAGCAAGACTTACTTGATGCAGCAGTGGCTGAACTTGAGGGGCATGGCACTACTGTAAAAGCATACGTTGCCAATGTAACGGATGAAGACGCCATAGTGAGTACGTTTAATACAATCAACAATGATTTTGGTCATATTGGGGTATTAATTAATAATGCAGGTATTTTACGCGATGGTATGTTTATCAAAGCAAAAGAAGGCAAAGTGGTTGCTAAAATGGCACTTGATCAATTTAAGTCAGTAATTGATGTGAACTTAACCGGTGTGTTTTTAGCGGGCCGTGAAGCTGCGTGTCACATGATTGAGTCGGGCAAAGGTGGCGTGATTGTAAATATGTCCAGTGTTGCTCGTGCTGGAAATATTGGTCAAACTAACTATGCAGCATCTAAAGCGGGTGTTGTTGCTATGACTACAGGCTGGGCTAAAGAACTTGGCCGTTTTGGTATTCGAGTGGGTGCTATTGCGCCAGGTGTTATTCGCACAGCAATGACCGACGCCATGAAACCAGAGGCAAAGCAGCGCATGTTAGCAGTAACGCCGGTTGGGCGTTTTGGTGAAGCGGAGGAAATTGCCCATACTGCGCAGTACATTATCGAAAACGACTTTTTCACCGGTCGCGTTGTAGAAATTGATGGTGGTATACGCTTGTAAAGCTAAGCAAGCAATAGTTATTATTACACGGTAAGCCTTGGCTTGCCGTTTTTTTAAGGCAGTAGCTAATACCAATCGGCTTAAAAATTTAACCATTCTAGCGGACTAAATAAAGCGCTAACTGCGTTAGTAATTTTTCATGTACGACTGCATGTCAAAATTTCTACCTTGTTATCACTGTATTTATCTTTCGCTATAAATGGTCATTAACTTAACACGATTGGTACAAATATACTCGCGATTCAAATTCACTGTATTTATGTACAGCTTTTTGTTTGGGAGCCATGCTAATGCTACTAATCATGTATTTTTTTGCTGTATTTATACATTTAAAGCCAATTTGCCATTGTCTCGATCACCTTCTAATATTAATACTCTATTTGTTCTTCGGTATTATTTAATAATCGACTTTGGGATTTAATATATATGATAGAAATTAATGAACAAATATTAACAGATATAAACAGAAATTTTATTATCCCACCAAAACCGCAAATACTCAGTGATTTACAAAATTTAGCAGCACTAGATGATGCTTCTATTGCTGATGCAGCAGATGTTGTTGTTAAAGACTTAGCGATTTCATCAGCGATACTAAAAATTATAAATTCCCCCGCCTATGGTCTATCTCGTACTGTGTCAGATATTAAGCAAGCCGTTATGTTTCTTGGTTGGGATGGTGTTAACGCGCTGGTACAAGGGCTTAAATTAAAGCATATGTTCGCTGCAGAAAATAGCTGTATCAGTTTAGAGCGATTTTGGGACACATCGACAGAAATAGCTAATGTAAATATGATGATTGGTCAGCGATTTAAGAAGCAAATAGCCATTGAATCTTTGTACACTTTAGGTCTTTTTCATGATTGCGGTGTTCCGCCAATGGCTATTAAATACGATAGCTACTTAAAAGCACTTCATTTATCTAACCAATCCGGTAAAGAAAGTATCACTGAGATTGAAGAGCGTTTATACAATACAAACCATGCGATTGTTGGGTATTATTTTGCAAACAGTTGGCACTTACCAAAAGAGATATGTAAATTAATACTCAACCACCATGACTTGAGTATTCTGGACGATGTTACAGACAGTGATATGCAAATTAGCTTTGCAATCCTTAAGATGTCAGAGAATTTAGTCAACTTAGTTAAGCGGGGGACCCCCTTAACTGAATGGAATACAATTGAGGTGAAAGCACTCGATGTTTTACATATGAATGATGATGAGTACGTTGATCTACAAGAGGATGTAATTGATTATTTAAACAGCGAGCACTAGGTCGTGTTGACCTTTGTGGATTGAAATTTGTTCAATCTAGGGGCGATTTAATCGCGGCGCGAGGTTTGTAACCTAGCGGGCTCGATAACTGCTCCTGCGTTTTTCTACTAGCTCACATCCATGTGAGAATAAGTAAAAACCGAGCAAAAAAGAGTCAATCGCCCCTAGGAAGAACCCTTTAGGCAGCGCATGTTTGGCATTTATACTGCGTTATCGCCGATTTATGCGGAACAACCACACACCATAGGCTCTGCCTTGCCTAAATACCAAACATACTGCTGCAAAATTAATCACGAAAGGTCAACACGCCCTAGCTGTTTAAATACCAGTTAATTAGGTTTATATACTATATTGACTCTCTTAATAAAGCCTGCATAAAATACTTAGCTACGCCTTACAAAACCAAGCTAACACCTTTAAGTCTCACTAAGGGTGGTTTGCTATTTTGCTCGATTACATACGTCATGTCTTGATTTGCTCACTGAGCTGAATGATTTTTAATCTGCTGTGCCAGCAGGTGCTAAATAGTCGTGGGGTTTTCTTGTAATTCAATGCTATAAAAAGAATAATTGAGCTCATAACGTATCAAAAACCACATTATTGAGATATTCAGTGAAAGCCAAAGAAATCCGTAATTTTTACATCAATGAAGAGCAGTCTGTGTATTTGCTTTCGCATCATGATGCTAAAAAACATCGCCAATGGCTTAATATCTGTATAAAACAGCTTACCTTACTTGGTTATTCTGATGTAGAAATGATTGGCTCTGGCGCATTTGGCTTTGTGTTTGCAGGACTAGATGACAAAAAACAACCATGGGTTTTCAAATTTTCTCGTATTACACTCGCTCAAAGTGTGCGTGATAGGCTTGAAGATGAAGCGTATATGCTTTCTCAGGTTGATAACCCACTAGTACCGAAATTTTATGCTTTTGAGAGAATAAAAAAGCAAGGGATCCTAATGATGGCCCGCGCTTTAGGAGAAGACTTAGAAAAGGTATCACTAAAACGAGGGCGTTTTAGTGCTGCTGCAATTACAGATCTTGCGCTTAAATTACGTAATGTATTAATTGATCTACGTAATCAAAAAAATGGGCTCACGCCTCAGCCTATAGTTCATGGTGATATCAAGCCTTCTAACTTAGTGTGGGATGAAGCTAACCAAGGGTTATCGCTGGTGGATTGGGGGAGTTCTGTGTATGCCCAAGTCGACAGTGCGGGTAACCCGATAGCCAGTAATTTTATGGATCTAATGTCTGGTGATTTAAGTACTACTAATGCGCGAATGGGGGATGTGTACTTTATAGGTGATGAGCAAATGTCAGGTGCCAAATCATCCCCACGATTTGATGAACAAGGGGTGGCTTCTACCTTATATGCACTGGCTTCTGCACAGTCATGCCGGTTTGGCGCTCAAGTTATTCCTGCAAGTTCATTAGGATTACCTATAGAGCTTGCTAAAGTAATTGATGGCATGCTGTCAAAAGACAAAGCAATACGCGATCGCGCGGGTGATTATTTTATACGCAATATGCCAAGTATGGCAAAAGCATATTTACCGCCAGTAACTTTAAATAAAGAGCTAAGAGCACATATTCCATTTTGGTACGGCAGTGATAATGAGCACCCAGATACAGTTGTTTACAGCTCACGAAAACAATTTTTGCGCCAAGCAGATCATAATCAGCAATTATTAGATGTAAACGATGCCCAACTTGATCGCTATTATAAAGAGTTTCTATTTGATACTGGTGATACTGAAAAAGCATTTTTAGCATCAATTAGTCGATTAGCGAAATATCCCGCAGTAGGAGGTTTAAGCTTTCATTGGAAAGAAGACTCGTTGTATGTGGAATCATCTTTAATTATGCATGATAAGAATTTAGGTCATGCATTCACGCAAGCTATTAATAATACGGTTATGCTAGCGCAAGGTATAAGCCAAAAAGGATTATTTAAGTGTTGCCTGTTTGATGCACGTAAGACGATTCAATTAGAGCGAGATGGCACCGGTGCATTTAAATTTGAACAACTTCCTGAACTTGATTATGAAGTTATGAATTTAAAAAGTTCAGATGTAACGAGACCGCATTCTTATTTTGAAGATGGTAAAGATCCTGACGAGCAATTAAAACTGCCAAATAAAGTGATAAAATGTGTATTTGAGCTTAATCAGATCCATCATACGGGGTGTATTATTTTTGAAGCTCTACCAGATCGAATGAAAATACATCATTACTATCGTTTATTGGATGCAAACAAAGAAACTGAATTTAAACGGCTGTTAAATAAATTGATGCAATATGCGGTGGGGATTATAGACGTAGGAGTTGCTGGCTTTATGAAGTTACCGTATAAAAATACTCGAGAGTTTTCATTATGTGATCAACAGCCTGAATTTTACTTCCCAAAAGATCCAAAACGTTTTGACAGTGATGCCACTGACCCAAAAGATAACTAAGGGGTGCCCTAGGGTTAATTAAAAAATATAATAGTGTAGGTTAACTTCAACTCACTAAGTGACTCGTAATAATTTATTAAGCCTATTAGGGCTTAATAAATTATGAATCAGTTTCAATTTATTATAATAAAGATCTTAAAATCTTATTTGAAATACAGTTGATGAGCCTTCGCATTCTAGTGACTTATCCAATGCCTCACCTAAATCAGAACTTTGAAAGTGCCAAACTCTACCATTATCTAATCTACATTCAACAACCCAATCACCTCTAGAAAAATTAGCGCCATTTGATGATATTGCAAAGTGGCTCATACACGATAATACTATTACTGTTCCTGCTAAGATTAATTTTTTCATTTTTATTCCATTCCTTAAAATTATAATAATATTAGATACTAAATTAGTGTCTGTATTAGGTACTAGATTGTAAATGAGGGTAATTCAAATTGTTTTTTTTGTCAGTGATTTTTCGAGGTAGTACCAGCTTAAATTTAGGGATAACGAAGCGACTAAAGGTAAGTAAAAACGAAAAAGCTATTAATACCAATCTGCATAAATGTTTGAACAATTTAACTAATTAAATCAAGACTATAACTTCGTTAAAAAATTTTTGCTTAGAACAATTAGATATAAAATTTTTTGCCTAGGGCGTGTTGACCTTTGTGGATTGAAATTTGTTCAATCTAGGGGCGATTTAATCGCGGCGCGAGGTTTGTAACCTAGCGGGCTCGATAACTGCTCCTGCGTTATTCTACTAGCTCACATCCATGTGAGAATAAGTAAAAACCGAGCAAAGCTTGTGCGTCCTGCTCACGCCCCTAGGAACAACCCTTTGGGCAGCGCATGTTTGGCATTTATACTGCGTTATCGCCTATTCATGGGGTACAACCACATACACAGGCTCTACCTTGCCTAAATACCAAATAGATTATTGCTGCAAAATTAATCACGAAAGGTCAACAGGCTCTAGTTATAGCGCAATTTTTTTGTCATTAAATAGACTCCATATCTATCCAGATTGGTATAAGTTATTGAACCCAAATAGCAACTCAGCTATGGTTTGCTTATCAACAAGGTAAAATAAGTCATTCTAGTGGCTTATTATGACGCTCAGGATTTATAATGAACTACGAAGAGTTTAATCAGTTTTGCAGATCCTTTCCAGCTACTACCTATATAATTCAATGGGGTAATTGCCATGTCTGGAAAGTTGACGGTAAAGTATTTGCTATAGGTGGCTGGTCAGATAATCAATCACCAGCTTTTACATTTAAAGCTTCAGAGCAAAATTTCGTTTTTCTAAGTGAAAGTGAAGGCTATAAACCAGCCCCATATTTTGCTAATCGTGGAATGAAGTGGATTCAGCAGTTTAATAATACAAACAAAGAAGATCTGCAATATTACCTTAAAGAATCATATCGCTTAGTTTCTTTAGGGTTAACTAAAAAAAGGCAGAAAGAGCTAGGTTTAAATCAAGAGGTAAGTGCATTGTGATCCGCAAAGTTAGAGGCTTCTAGTCAATAGCTTCAGTATAATAAGCATAGCGATATAAAATGTAGGATGGATTTGGTTTTTATACCAATCGTGTTGAGGTAATGACCATTTATAGCGAAAGATAAATACAGTGATAACAAGGCAGAAATTTTGACATGGTGTTGTTCTCGGCAATTGCTCCTGCATTGCTCTACCTCCTGAATCCATGCAGTCGTACATGAAAAATTACTAACGCAGTTAGCGCTTTATTTAGTCCGATAGAATGGTTAAATATTTAAGTCGATTGGTGCTAATCGTTATGTCTAAAAATAAAGCTGAGGTGCATTAAACTGGTTAGCTTGAGCGAACACCAAGTATAGTAGTTTAATTGCTCTTATCATAAAAGTCAGGATTGCCGACTTTTATGATTTATTCAAAAGCGGATTTATAATTATAAGGGCTTAGTTACCCCAAGGGTTACTTGCATTTGAGCGATTTTTACGGGTGCGAGCGCGGTCTTTCGCTTCTTTTTTAGCCTGAATACGTTTTGCATCACTAAAGCTTAGTTCACAAGGTTCACCAGGCTTATCACCTTCAGGAATAATACGATCACGAGGTGGGAGCTCATATTGTACGTCATCAGGCTTTGGTAGGTTTTTTAGGCGATAAAGATAAAAGTTATCAACTTTATCTTGGGCCCACTGAGTTTTTCGTAAAAACTTAACTGCAGATTTGATATCTGGATTATTTTTAAAGCAATTTAGTTGTAAATAAGCGTGTAAAAGTTCCCAGCCGTATTGATCGACTAACTCTGATACAACTTGTTCTAGTTTTACACCTTGCAGCGGATTATTGCTGAATAAATCTTCATTACTCATATTTACACTCTTTTTCAAAATCTAATGGAACAATTATAATTTTTATAAGCAAAATTTGATACAAGAAAATCAATCGTATTTATGATCATGAGTTTGCCTATAATTGGCAATTAACTACAACTCGACCTCGTATTGTTCCTGCCATTAAGTTATTAGCTGCTTCAATGACATCAGGTAGGCTAATTTCGGTCGATATTTTATCTAAGTAGCTACTTTCTACAAGCTCAGCTAAACGTTGCCATGCTTCTACTCTGTCAGGTTTTGGGCGCATAACACTGTCAATACCCATTAATGAAATCCCGCGCAAAATAAATGGGGCTACGGACGCAGGTAAATCCATACCTTGTGCCAAACCACACGCTGTCACAACGCCGCCATATTTTAATGATGCACAAATATTAGCAAGTGTGTGGCTGCCAACAGAGTCAATAGCCGCGGCAAATCGTTCTTTAGCTAACGCCTTACCTGGAGTTGATAATTCATCACGATGAATTACTTGTTTTGCTCCAAGTTGTTTTAAGTAATCTGTTTGTTCAAGGCGCCCAGTCGCAGCAACTACGCTGTATCCTAATAGGTTTAATAGATACACGGCAAAGCTTCCTACGCCACCGTTTGCACCTGTGACGAGTACATCACCAGAGTCAGGTGTTATGCCTTGTTTTTCAAGTGCAATAATACTGAGCATAGCAGTGTATCCTGCTGTGCCTATCTGCATCGCTTGTTTAGGTGATAATTTTACGGGGAGTGGAATAAGCCACTCTGAGTTTAACGATGCTTTCTGTGCAAGCCCACCCAAGTGTTTCTCACCCACACCAAAACCGTTGAGCAAAACGAGTTGACCGTTTTGGAATTCATTAGACTTAGTTTTAGTGATTTTACCTACTAAATCAATCCCGGGGATCATTGGAAAAGTACGTACAACAGGGCCTTTTCCTGTAATGGCTAAGCCATCTTTGTAGTTAAGGGTACTAAAAAGTACGTCTAACTCAATATTATTGTTGGGTAATAGATCTGTTGTTATTGTTTGCAACGCGGCTGTATAGGTATTATCAATGTTATTAATAACAATGGCTTTAAATTCATTTTTCATGTTGAATCCTTTTAGACCGATCGTCTTTTAATTGGGAAATAAAATGCGCAATTACCTAAGCAATGCGCGTAAAAACATTTCTGTGTAGAGCGTTAGTGGGTAGGGGGTTTTGGTTAGTTTTGCACGCATTACTGCACCTTCCCAGCCTATCCAAAAATACTCACTCATTTGGTGGGTATTAACAGTGCTTGAAATGACATTATCTTGCTGGGCTTGATCTAAACAAACCTGTATAAGGCTTTGCCATGATTCGTAGCATTGTACTAGTTTAGTGTTAAATTCATTATTTAAATGGTTTAACTCTTGATTTAGGTTACCAATTAAGCAACCTCGATTATAATCGTATTTATGCATCGAACGTGCAGCACTTTGTGTGAAATTAATAATGCGCTCTAAATACGGTGCATCACTTTGCGACAAGTAGCGATTGAGTTTGGCTATAAAGTAGCTGTTATAAGCATCAACAACCTCCAGTCCATAAGCTTCTTTACTGCTAAAATAATGGTAAAACGATCCTTTAGGCACACCTACTTTCTTTAAAATTGTATCGAGCCCTGTTGCACTAAAGCCAAATTCAGAGAGAGTTTCCACGCCTGCTGAAATCAATAATGCTTTTGTGTCGGCATTACTGCGATTAGCTTTTGGTGGGCGACCACGTCGCGGTTGCTGTTCGGTATTTTTTATCATATTCATATATTAGACCGATCGTATTTATATGTGCAAGTATTAATTTTATTCGTAAAAATATTGCGATTGTTAACTTATTGATTATGTTTTTTTCGATAAAGTAAGAAATATAAGAACTTCTTTAGATTTAAATAGTTGAAATAAAATTGTCATAATTACATTTATTTTAGGAACTATCAGAGATATTGACTGGTCATAATTAAAGCACATGAGTACCTCTGATTGATTAGATTGCCGTAATTTATGTATGAATATAAATCGCTGAGTCAGTGGTATGACCATATTGCTTTTTAAAATGTTAATTCATTTTTGCATCAGCAGCTTAGTTAATGTCAATTTATTTAATTGCATTTGTGATTTGAATTTAACAGTTTTATTAACTATTCATTAAATGTAGATGTCATAAACGCTACAAATATATAAATATAAAAGGTGAGGATTTACCTATGAAGAGACAGAAAAGAGATCGGTTAGAAAGAGCTCATTCTCAAGGCTTTAAAGCAGGCTTAGCAGGTCGTTCAAAAGACCTTTGCCCTTATCAACAAATAGATCCTAAATCAGAATGGTTAGGTGGTTGGCGTGAGGCGATAGATAGTCGTAACTTGTATAAGACCTAAAGGTTAGATCAAATTTAAGCAAAAACGCCTCGCTAAAATAGCGAGGCGTTTTTGCAGCAATGTTTTAAAATTAAAACGCGCTAGTATCTTGAAAAAGGCCTACTTTAAGATCTTTTGCTTCATAGATTACACGGCCATCAACTTCAACGGTGCCGTCAGCCATTCCCATGAATAAACGTCGTTTAATTACGCGCTTCATCGTTAAACGATAGGTGACTTTTTTAGCGGTAGGTAACACTTGGCCAGTAAATTTAACTTCACCTACACCTAAAGCACGACCAAGACCAGGACCACCTGACCAACCAAGGAAAAAGCCAACTAATTGCCACATCGCATCTAAACCAAGGCAACCAGGCATTACAGGGTCACCTTTAAAATGGCAATCAAAAAACCATAAGTCAGGGTTGATATCTAGCTCTGCAACTATTTCACCTTTACCGTGTTCACCACCATCATCAGTGATCGAAATGATGCGATCCATCATTAACATGTTATCACTTGGCAAGCGGCAATTGCCTTCACCAAACATATCGCCTTGACCACATAGGATCAAATCTTCTTTTGTATAGCTATTTTTAGGTTCCATAACACTTTTTCGTCGCTTAGAAATTGCAGAGTACTTTAGCGTACACTTGTACGCTAAACAACTCTGAGCAGTTAAAAAATAGTTGATTAGCACGTAAATCAATCTAAAAAGATAAATAACATGTTAATTTCACGTTTAAAATAAAAGAATTTTTATCAAATTCTGTCATCAAGACTTCAAAAAAATAGACGAAAAATTAAGGATATGCTTAAACTTAATGTTGCATATATCTAATTACGTCTTATTTTCATTAATGCGTTAGTTAAATGGCTTTTAATTCAAACCTAAACTCGCTTCTTGAGGTGGTTTGGGTATAATTAGCCTGATTTTTTAACCAGTATAAAGGAAGTTTATGATCCTTTTTGTTAACGCACTTACAGTAATTGATTTTTCTTATCTGTGTAATAAACGAGGCGCAGTTGGCGAAAGCTGGATTGTTGATTTAACGTTGCACGGTCAATTAAATGAAGAGTCGATGGTTCTCGATTTTGGTTTAGTTAAAAAACAGATCAAAGGTATTATTGATGATTGTATTGATCATAAGCTAGCGATACCGTCAATTATTCAAGGTGAAGTAGTCGCATATGATGACTATAGAACACTTGATTGTACTTTTGGTGACGGCCATCACTTAGCGATGAGTGCGCCGCATCAAGCATTTTGTATGATCGATGCACCTGTTATTAATGAACAATCAGTCATCGACTTTTTAATCGCTACAATTATGCCGCAACTGCCTAGTAACATAGACAAAATCGAGATTGAACTAAAGCCTGAGCATAGTAAAAGCTTTTATTATCATTACAGTCATGGGCTTAAAAAGCATGACGGGAATTGCCAGCGTATTATTCATGGCCATCGGTCACAAATTGGTATTGCATTAGATGGTATGGCTATGCCTCGTTTACAAAAACAATGGGCTGATAAATGGCAAGATATCTATTTAGCGACCGCTGAAGATGAAATTAAAGCAGAGCAATTAATTCACATCACAGCAAAAAAAGATGATTTATGTTTTGCATATACGGCTGCCCAAGGTTATTTCGAAATGGTACTGAGTAAGGTTCGTTGCGATATTTTACCCGTAGATACAACCGTTGAATGTATAGCAGCTTACTTAGCTGAACAAGTTAAATTAGTACACCCTGATAATGATGTAAAGGTTACGGCATATGAAGGTGTCGCTAAAGGGTCAATTTGTTATGCGTAATTTTATTTTAGTAGGCGCATTATCAACATTAAGCTTTTTTAGCCAAGCAGTCGAATTAAAAGGCCATTTAACGCAAGGTGGTTTAGTCACCGGGCAGCTTGAAGACGCTACTTTGATAAAGTTTAATGGTGAGCCATTAAAAGTAACAAAGGAGGGTTTTTTTGCATTTGGCTTTGGCCGTGATTCGCAGCTTAAGCACACTTTATCGTGGGTTGATAGCAACAGCAAGGCACACGAGCAACCTATATTGATCACCAAGCGTGATTATAATATCGATAAAATCACCGGTGTTGCTAAAAAATATGTATCGCCACCTAAAGAGGTGAGTGCACGTATCAGCCGTGAAGCTGTTGCTGTTCGTAATGCACGAAAAGTAGATTCAGAACTAACCTACTTTTTAGATCCTGTTTATAAACCTGCCGAAGGGAGGATTTCGGGTGTTTATGGTAGTCAACGTTACTTTAATGGAGAACCCCGCAGGCCTCATTTTGGCTTAGATATTGCCAATAAAACGGGTAGTCCAGTGTATGCGCCTGTAAGCGGTACTGTTGTTTTTGCTGATGTTGATTTGTATTATTCTGGCGGGACCTTAATTTTAGATCATGGGCATAGCGTTACATCAACTTATATTCATTTGAGTAAATTAGATGTAAAAGTAGGTGATAAAATTATCCGTGGGGAAAAAATAGCTGAAATAGGCGCTACAGGACGAGTGACTGGCCCGCATTTAGATTGGCGTTTTAATTGGAAGGGCGAACGCCTTGATCCAGCTCTTATGATGTTAGACACATTAGCAAACAAAAAGTAGAAACTATGACAACTGAAGTAAATCGTGAAAAGATTATTGCACAGCGAATTATTGATTCAACAACATCTGTTACTAAAACGGTATTCCCTGGACGGACTAATCACCACAATACTTTATTTGGTGGTGATGCATTAGCATGGATGGATGAAGTCGCATTTATTGCAGCGACTCGTTTTTGTCGAAAGCCACTAGTCACTATTTCATCTGATCGAGTCGACTTTAAAGAAGCAATTCCTGCAGGAACGTTTGCTGAACTAATATCAAAAGTTGTTCACGTTGGTAATACAAGCTTAAGAGTCGATGTTGAAATATTTTTAGAGACTATGCATAAAGATAACAAACACTCAGCAATTACAGGAAGTTTTACCTTTGTGGCTGTTGATGATAACCATCGTCCGACACCTGTTGTATGTGACAAAATGATTTATGGTTTCGATAAATAAAAAGTATGCGAATAAGCTTAAATTGGGCTTATTCGCAACGCAAATAAGAACACATCATACTTAATTTTAAATAAATAATAATAAGCACCTTTGATAATCTTTACTAAAATAATTATCAAAGGAGGGGTTATGGCAATATTTCTCGGTGGGGTTTATATTTTTGTATTGTTCTTGGCTTTTAACAAAATAGATAACTATGTGTTGGATTTAATAGCCTCTTTTAGAGGCCAGCTAATTTATTGCTTGGTCTTAATTAGTTTACTGCTATTTTTGAAGATTAAAAAAACGGCTATGGTTTTATTAAGTATTTCTTTTGTTTTGCTGTTAGCTCACTATGCACCATTTCAAAGTAAATTTAACATAACAAAAGAAGATAAAATCACGGTTAAATTAATAAACCTGCATTACTATAATCAGCATATTAAAACTGTGCTACAAGATTTTTATGAAGAAAATACATGGGACATTTTAGTTCTTCAAGAGTTTAATGATACACATCGTAGTGAATTAACTAAGTTTAATGAACAATTTTCACTCTACGGGTATGACTCAGTAGAAGGTTCCCCGTTTGGTATTGTGGTTGTTTCTAGACTGCCAATTATATTTCGATATTTAAATACACAGGAAAATCGAAAGCTTGGTTATATTAAGTTAGGTTTTTTAAAAAATGACGAAGTACTGTATGGCTTTTTTTTACATCCACCTTCACCTCGTTCAAAAGAGCTTTGGATGCAACGAAACCAGTTACTTCGTGTGTTAACTACAGCTGTTACAAGTACTGATAGTAGTTGGTTTATAACAGGGGATTTAAATACAGTTAGCTGGTCTCGTTATTTTCCAAGTGATCTCGGTGAAACATGCGTTGACGCCTACGGTATTTATTCTAGCTGGTCTCCTTTTAGTCAGTTATTTAGTGAAGTTACAGGGGTACCGATTGATCACTGTATTGTAAGTGAAAACATTAAACTTAGAGAGGTCTATTTATCAACAATAAGAGGTAGTGATCATCGTTCTTTAACATTTAAAATGATAGAAAGGTAGATAATGTTCACAGCATTTTTTTGCGTAAACAACTATTTTCAATTAACAACCTAATAAGCATCACTAATTCAAAATTATCCCATGGTTTGGATGTTATCAAATGAGCAATGTTTTGTTTAATCGCAGACTTAGATGTTTCTAAATCTGCATAGCCTGTGAGCAACATTCGTGAGCAGTCAGGTTGGATCTGTTTAAACTGCTCTAGCAAATTCAAGCCATCAATATTTGGCATAAGCAAATCAGAAATAACCAGATCTATTTCATTTTCTTTCGCATACTTAATCGCCTCTAAAGGATTAGTAAATAGAATAAGAATAAAGTCTGCTTTGAGTAAGCGATTTAAAGCTCGTAAAATCGCTTCGTCATCATCGACTATCACAATAGTATGTGACATTATTTATTTCCTACAAGGCTTTTAAGATCATAAAGTAGGTGTTTAAAATTTCGTTTATGAGGAAATAAATAAAATGCTTTTTGAGAACACATTAATGCTTTGCCTCGCTTGCCGACTTCTCTGTAAAACTCGCCATAACATTCATTAATTCTAGCTTTAACTTTAGCATTTTCTAAAAAACTTAAGTTTTTGATATTACGATTAACAATTTCAACCATCGCGGTCAGTCTGTTAAGTCTATTTGCTGTGATTGAATTACTTCTCATTAAGTAATGCATAGCACATTGTTGTGAATAGGCAACATTTCCAATATTCGCTAGTTTTAACCAGCAATCTAAATCACTTGCGCTGGTTAGTTTATTATCAAAACATCCAGCCTCTATAATTGCGCTTCGACGGACCATGACTGTTGATGTGCCGACTACGTTTGCGTACATTAATTTACTCAGCGCATCATCAAAGGTTTTGTAATCATTTATAAGAGACTTACTTTTAGAAAAATTAGCTTCAGGCCAATACTCAAAGCACTTAATAATCTCTTTGCCATCTTCTGTTATGTGCATGTAATCTGTAAACGAGAGAACACAATCAATATTTTTTTTCATATAATTAAATTGTGAAAATAACTTATCCTCGCACCAATAGTCATCAGCATCCAAAAAAGCTATATATTCTGATTGTGCTTTTTCAATTGCTAAGTTTCTAGCATTAACAACTCCTTGTCTGCTTTGTTTGATCAGTACAATCTGAGGGACAGTTTTTTGTTCATGTTCTATCCAGTCAACGCTACCATCTGTTGAACCGTCGTCGATAATAATAATCTCTACTAATATGTTTTTTTGCATAACAATACTATCGATACATTTAGCTAAGTAATCTATACAATTGTAATTTGGGATTATAACGCTAACATCAGGTTTCATATCCATTCTCTCTTTAATTACCTTAAGTAATACTACGCAATTACGAAGCCAAGATTTAATGCCCATTTAAACACTATTTTTAAGTTTTAATTTGTTAAACGCATTGCATTTTGCAAGTATTTTGCAAAGCGGTGATAATATGAGCGGTTTTAGTGGTTTTTTATAAGGCACGGATATTGCCACTTAATAGTTAATATATATTCTTTGGGAATTAACTATGAAACACATTGGCATCCTTGTACCAAGCTTTCCAATTGCATCTGAAACTTTTGTAATCACTGAAATTAACGCATTAGTAGCTACGGGTCATAAAGTGACTGTTATTACGTTTGAAAAAACAAAGCTGGTAACAGCTTTAGATATCAATGTTAATGTTGTAACAATAGATAAACCATCAATTATAAGCATCTCGAATTTTACTACAAAATTACCTACGCTTTTTAAAGCACTGAATTACTCAAATAAATTTAAATCTATTTCAACACCATCATTATTAGCTTATGGAAATGAGATTGCTCGTTTAATTAATAAATTCAATATAAACCATCTGCATTGTCACTTTATGCATGGTCCATTAGCTTATGGGATCATCGGCGCTAAAATTGCTGGGATCACTGTATCGTCTATAGGTCATGGCCATGATGTGTATGTTAATAAAGCTGATTTAGAGCAAAAAGTTGCATTGTGCGACTTCTCTGTTGCTGTATGCAAAGATATGGCTGACCAATTTAAGGAATACTCAAAAAACTCTATCAAATTACTTCATTGTGGTATCAGCCTTGAGCAATTTAGGTTCTCACCTAGATCACTTAATGAGTCTGTTAAGTTATTATTTATTGGTCGTTTAGTGGAGAAAAAAGGCTTACAATTTTTATTACCTGCTTTAAAGCAACTGCCTAATGAATTCAATATTACTTTAGATGTAGTAGGGGACGGCCCAATGTTAAATGATTTGATTTATATGGCTGAGAAACTAGGAATTCGAGATCAAATCAAATTTTTAGGCAAAAAGTCTCCTGATTGGATCGCTCAAAATACTATCGAATACTCTGCACTTATCGCTCCATTTTGCATTGCTAACAATGGCGACCGTGATACAGGTCCCGTTGTATTAAAAGAAGCTATGGCCTGCGGCGTACCTGTACTAACTACTAGCCTTATGGGGGCGAATGAAATAGTAACTAATCAAGTAGGTTATAAATGCTTACCAGGGAGTATTTCTGATATCACAAAAATGATCTATAAGTTTTACTTGCTAACACCACATCAACGCTTTGAAATGGGCCAAAATGCAAAGAAACTTGTTGCTAAACAATTTAATGCAACGCATCAGGCAAAAAAACTCTCACAATGGGTGCAAGCCCTATAGGAGAGCCTATGACAGGCTTAAAGCAAATACTATATTTTGGTATATCTGTTGTCGTTGTTAAAGGACTTGGGTTTTTATTACTGCCAGTAACGACAAGGCTTTTAGATTTAACAGAGTTTGGGGAATTAAACTTTTTGGTTTCTGTCTCCTCGGTGTGTTCACTTTTGCTATGTTTAGGTTTGCCAGAGCTTTTATTTAAACAACAGTATAATGACAACCGATTAAAGCTTGCTTTGTTTAGAGATTGTTTAGTTTTAAGCGCTGTTGTTTGTAGTTTATTTATTGTAATTGCTTTGATTTTTACACATAAAATTATTGTGCATTTACCTGCTAATGTAGCACCACTTGATTTTCAACTGTTATGTATCAACTTGTCCTTATCCGCTTTACTAGCAATACCTTATACATATTTTAGAGTTTACAATTTAGCTAAACATTATTGCGTATTAGCCGTCTGCCATGGTTTATTACAAACTGTAGTTACGATCTCATTATTACTTTTGGGAAAAGGCATCACCGGTGTCATGTTTTCAGGAATGATCAGCACGTTACTGATTTTGCTCATTGCGCTATTTTTTGTAATAAAAAAATTAACAATTACCTATGCATCCATTTCATGGCGACTCAATAAACAACATAGCGCTTTTTTATTGGCTATCATAGTATCGTCACTATGTGTGTACGCAGGCAATGGCGCTGAAAACTGGTTTATTGTTGCGCATGAGGGAGAAGCCGTCTTAGCCCAATATTATGTTGCTGTACAGTTTGCAGTTATGACTTCTTTCACGTTCGAACCAATTAGAATGTGGTGGTTTGCCAAGCGTTTTGACTTTATAAAAGAAGACAAAGTTAACTACAGTTTTAGTGCGGTGCGCAGTCTTAATATTGGTTTAGCGTTATGCGCTATTATGTTGATACTAGCTCCAATATTATTCAATCTGGTTTTACCTTCAGCATATCAAACAAACACTTGGTGGTTACCCGCCTTAATAATTATTGTTGCAATAAGGCATCATAGCGATATTTTAAATATAGGCTGTTTTATGCATAAAAATGGTTTGTACGTAACATTAATAAATGCATGTGCAGCAGTAATCGCAATGATTGGGTTATGGTTGTTGGTTGCAAATGAAGGTGTTAACGGTGCAATTTTAGCATTGTTAATAATGCAGTTATTTAAAGCAGCCAGTTTTTTTGTGATAAGCCAACGACTTGAAAAAATACAAATTAACGTCAAAGACTTAATAGTGAGTTGGATTTCACTTGCTTGTTTGTTCTGTAGCGTAGTCTTTTACCCACAATGGTTTGTTTTACATATTGGTATCCTCACTGCATTTTTAGTTTTTCTTTCATTACTCTATAAAACAGATATTCAGCGAGTAATTAAAGCTTTCCCTACAAGGCATGTTGATGCATCAATTCTATAAAAATAATAGTCATCTTATTAATGCAAGCTTAGTTACATTTTTAGTAGTTGGGTTGTATCTTCAACTAGGACCTATTGCTGTATTTGCTTTTTTGATTCTACCTTTTGCCGCATTTACAGCAGTTAAAGTAAGTGTGGCCTTTATTATTTTATTTATTTTATTTAGTTATTTTAGACTACACGAAGCATTCCCTGTGCTAATGCCTCTGAAGATCCCCAAGCTTTTAGCATTGGCGTCTATTTTAGGGATCGTGTGGCATTTATTTATTTCAAAAAAACTTAAGCCACATTGGAGTACAACTCATCTAATTTTTGTAATTTGGTTTGTGTGGCTCACAGTGTGTGTATTTAGTGCTGCAAATAAAGGGATCGCAATAGAATATTGGTCAGGTGTATTGGTCAAAGTGCTAATTATGGTTTTCGCTATTAGTTGGTGGATGACATCTCTTTCTCATTTTAATAGTGTTCGCCTAGGTATTATGGTGTCGGGGGTTACCATAGCAATTGTTGCTTTAAGCAATAAAATCAATGGTATTGGCCTAGTAGAAGGCACTCGGGTTACGATTTCTCGCGATATTCGCTCTCAATTAGGCGACCCAAATGATTTGTCTTTAGTATTGATGTTTCCAGTCTCTTTTTTAGCCGCCGAGATGTTTAACACAAATGCACACTCGTTGCGTAGATTGCTAGCTGCAATCGGTTTGCTATTAGCAATATCAGGAGTTATAGCAACACAAAGCCGAGGAGGGTTACTCGGTATTGCTGCAATTATATGTTTTTTCTTATACCAAAAAATTAAAAATCCGCTAATCGTTGCTGGTATCGGCGTAGTGGGGATGTTGGTACTTATGATTTTTGCCGGTATTACTGATCGTCAAAGCGGAGGGGCTCAAGAAGGCGGCGTTGATGAGTCGGCAATGGGACGTATTTATGCATGGCAAGCGGCTATTAATATGGCGCTTGCTAATCCTTTAACAGGGGTTGGAGTGAATAACTTCTTTGTTAATTATTACTTTTACAGTCCGCATTGGGATGGCAAGAATCATGCAGTGCATAGTACATGGTTTCAAGTATTAGGAGAAACGGGCTTTGTTGGACTATGTATTTTCATTCTAGTTATAGTCAGCATTTATAGAAGTTTGTCGCGAGTTTTTACGCTTATAAAAATTAACCGTAACGACAACATTGCAATAAATGCTTCGGCACTAAAAGCCGGTTTAATTGGCTTTATGGTATCTGGAACCTTTTTAACTCAAGCATTTACTTGGCCTTTGTACATAATTTTAGCACTGACAATTGCATTAGAAAAGCTTGCACTTGAAAGTCAAAAGGAGTTATAGCATGATTTTAAATTTCAAAATGTGGTTAAAAAATAGTGATAGTTCATTAGCTAAGTCACTTTTTAAAATCGCAAAAACCATTCGAAATCCGCAAATGTTCGTCATTCCAGGTTTGCATTTTGCGATCTATAAATTACATAATTTTCTCATTGCAGTGGTGAGTGAATTAATGCGCATTTTTTATTTTACGCCACTTTTCAAAAGCCAAATTAAGGGTTCAAAACAAGGGCTCTTCCTTTATTCCGGTATGCCGCAACTACTGGGTAATATTGAAATTAGTTGCGGTAATAATAATCGTATTTCGGGAATAAGTACGTTTTGTGCAAGAGGGAGTAACGGTATGACGCCGAAACTTATTATTGGAAACAACGTTGATATTGGATGGCAAAATGCATTTTCAGTAGGTCGATTAATAGTGCTTGAAGATGATGTACGCCTAGCTGGACGTGTCTTTTTAGCTGGTTTCCCAGGGCACCCAATTGACTGTGATAAACGCGCAGCAGGCTTACCCGATGATGAGTCTCAAGTAGGTGATATAGTCATAAAACAAGGCGCATGGATCGGCACAGGCGTTACTATACTCGCTGGCGTAACAATAGGTCGCGGGGCAATAATTGGGGCAGGCAGTGTAGTGACCAAAGATGTTCCAGCAATGACTATCGCTGCGGGTAATCCAGCTAAAGTCGTAAAAAATATAGAGGGCTGATATATGAAGTTTGTTGTTTTTGGAGAAGATTGGGGGAGACACCCAAGTAGTACTCAGCACTTGTTTAAAGAATTATCTGAAAAGCATGAAGTGCATTGGATAAATTCAATCGGAATGAGGAAGCCAAGCATTAAAGTTGTTGATATTAAAAGAGTTTTCCAAAAGTTGATGCAACTCTTTAGCAGCAATACGAACAAAAAAAATCAAGCAACGTCTGCTGAAAACGATAAGTTAATGAAAGTGTATAATTTATTTATTTTACCATGGCATGACTTTAATTTAGCGAGGATGTTTAACCGTTATTTATTTTCACGCTGTTCATTCTTAAATGAACAGCCTATTATTTATTGGTTAAGCGTACCCACTGCCATTTCTCTAATATCCCCACGAAAAGGAATCGATCGTGTTGTTTATTACTGTGGTGATGATTTTAGCGCATTAGCGGGGGTTGATCATCAAATGGTTGAGCCATTTGAATCTGCATTGATAAAAAAAGCTGATTTAATCTACGTTATTAGCGATTTTTTGGCTGATAAAATGCCCAAAGAAAAAGTAGAATTACTAACTCATGGTGTTGATTTTGATTTATTTCATAACAGAGCAGTAAAAGCAATTGAACTCAAAGGCATAAATAAACCAAAAATAGGCTTTTATGGCTCTTTAAATGCTTGGCTAGATAAAGCGCTATTATACAAATTAGCTACAAATCGTACTCAGTATGAGCTGGTTCTTGTTGGAAATATAAGCGATGATTTTAGCGACTTGTTGGCGCTTTCCAATGTGACGCATATAAATGCTGTTGATCATGCTAGGCTTGCTCAATTTTCACAACATTGGCAAGTTTCGTTACTCCCTTTTATAGATAATGAGCAAATAAGAGCTTGTGATCCCCTCAAACTAAAGGAATACCTTGCATGTGGTACTCCGATCGTAGCCACCAGTTTTCCTGCTGTAAATAAATACCAAGAAACTATTTTAGTTGCTCATGATCATGATGGATTTATAACACGCGTTGATATAGCAGTTCAATTAAGCTGCGCAACTGAGTTCTCTTTCAGCGAGATACAGTCAAACTTAGCAAGTAACCACAGCTGGCAATCGAAAGCATCATTAGTGGAATCCCATTTAGTAAACCTCAGCGACTAAATTTGCCTGATTTAATCTGAACCTCAAATTTTACTGTTGGTGTGCTTATTCCTCTAAATTTTTCATCATTGTGGCTCACAACCTGCAGCTATTAATTTAATAGTTTGTTTTAGAGATGAGTTTCTCAAAATGCAAATAGATTCGAGAAACGAATTAGCAAAATGCGAAATATCGGTGGTAAATAGATGTTGGTAAAAGAGCAAATTAAAAGGTTACTTTATTTGGCGCTGTACGCTCTGTACACCCGCGCTAAACTATTTATGATCCCACTATGCATTGTACCTATTGTCGTTTTCGTTATGTCAGCAACTGCACAAAAGCAATACATGAATCATGCAACAATTTTAATTGAAGAATCTGCATTACTAAATCCTTATTTAGATGATTTATCTTTTTCTTTTCAATTGTCTGACCGTATGGCCGCACTTCGCACATTAGTAATAAGTCGTAAAGTCTTGATTACTGTAGCAAGGGAAACTGAACTAATTAATGAAAACTCAAAGCCAAAAGAAGTTGAAGAAATACATCAAAAATTAGCAAAAGCGCTGTCATTATCTTTAATTGGCGATGAATTAGTACGTGTTAATTTTACTTGGCATGACCAGACACAAATGAAAGCAGTACTGGAAAAAATCGTTGAGAAATTTATAGAAAGCTTGCTTGCACCAACTAAAGCCTCACTTGATACATCTGAGCAATTTTTTTATCAACAGCTAGTGAGTTTAAGAGATGAACTGGAACTATCTGAAGAGTTGCTTGCTCAATTTAAAGCTAAAAATAGCAGCACGTTACCAGCCGTTTTACACAGTAACCGTCAGACATTTGATAAATTACTATCAGATCAGCAGCAGAAATCTATCGTACTTTCAGGGGCTAAAGCTAAACTTAAAGCACTAATGAACAAAATGGGACAAGCAAACCCCATTCTTGGACGAATTGAAGAGAAAATAATTAGAACTGAATCAGAACTGAGTACATTAAGATCACGCTATACCGACAAACACAGTAAAGTTGTTGAAAAGAAAAGGGCACTTACGAATCTTAAAAACCGACAGCAGGCTTTACTTGAAACCAGTAAAGAGGTTGATATAGAGAACATCGATCAACTTTGGCAAATGGTTAATACCTTACCCACAGATAAAAATAACGAAACCAGTGTTTTAGTTTCACAACTTTTAGCACTTGAAGAGGCAAAGAATCAAGTACTTCAGCAAGAGCAGGAATTCGAGATGCTTTCTGAGCAAGTTGAACTGGTTAGCAATCGGCTATTAGTAACAAGCGATGTTGAAAAGCAATTAAGAAAATTAGAGCGTGACTATGACGTGAAGCAGTCACTTTATAAAGACATGCTGAGCCGTTACGAAATGGCCAAAGTCACGGGTAAGTTAGTTAAATATGAAGGCCCGGATAAAGTTAAAAATATCGAGCGGGCATATAGTCCTACTCAGCCAATTAATACTTCACTTATTTTATCAAGTATCGTGGGAGTGTTTCTAGGCATTTTTACAGGTATAGCGAGTGTGTTCGTTGCTGTACTTTGTGATAGTAGATTGAAGGATATACAGACAATTGAAAAGCTAGCATGTTGTGAAGTCGTTACAGTATTACCAATTATTGATAACGATTTTGAGTTTGAACACAGTGATCAAAATATGGTGAAAGAGGGTGAATTATCATGAGGGTTATGCACTTAGTACAACATCTTAAAATTGGTGGTCTTGAAAAAATGGCTGTCACTTTATTACAAAAAAGTCGTTATAGCCAAAGTAGTATTATTGTCGCTTTAGAAGGAGATAAAGACACCGCTATAGCTTCGTGGCCTGAACTTGCTGAGCTTAATCCACAAATAATCTGTTTAGACAAACAACCTGGCTTTAAACTGGATGTTGTAAACAAACTAGTTGAGTTAGTTGAGCAATACAATATTAATATTATTCATAGCCATCATATTGGACCAATGCTTTACGGAGGTCTTGCCTGTGTTTCTGCTAAGAATAACCAACTTAAGCACCTATCGACAGTACATGATGCATGGTATTTAAATAACTTTAAACAACGTTTTATTACTAAAGCGCTAAATAGTTTATCAAATGTACACTGGGTTGCCGATGCAAAAGTTGTTGCTGATGACTTCCATTCAAAAACAGCCATTAACACAGACTCAACTATTTTAAATGGCGTTGATTGCTGTAAGTTTTCATCAATTGACAGTGATCATGCACGATATGAATTCAGCTTACCTAAATTTGCAACACTCATTGGATGTTCTGCACGTTTAGAGGAAGGTAAAGGACATAAAGATCTAATCATGAGCTTGCTGGATCTTCCTAGCGATTATCATTTAGTTTTTGCCGGTGATGGGAGTTTAAAAAGCACATTAAATGCTTTGACTTTGAAAATGGGTTTACAAGAACGGGTTCACTTTCTAGGGAACGTTCAGAATATGGAAGTCTTTTATTCCAGTATTGATGTTATGTGTTTGTTTTCACAACGAGAAGGACTGCCATTATCTATATTAGAAGCTATGGCATGTGGTAAACCTATCGTTGCCTCTGATGTAGGTGGTATTCATGAAGTAGTAACTCCAGAGCAAGGTATTCTAGTGTCTGCATCAGAGCCTCATAATTTAGCTCCCGCGTTGATTAAAGCAACAACTCTAATAAGTGGTATGGCAATTCGAAATCATGTTATAGCTCTTGCAGATGCTAAGGGAATGAGTAGCCAATACGATAACTTATATGCAGGTTTGACAGTTTAAGGAATAAAAAATGGAAATATTTATGGTTATCTTCATTTTGTTGGTGAGTATCGTATTATACCACCACTTAGGCTATCCATTACTACTCAGGTTATTAAAACCAGAGCTTGCTTCGCAGCCTCAAGATAAAGCGACAGACAATACTGCGGTAAATACGGATGAATTACCCACTATTGCAATATTAATGTGTGTTTATAATGAACAGGCACATATAAGTGAAAAGCTGCATAACCTTGCTTCTTTACTTTATCCGACAACAAAATTTGATATACATGTCTATTTCGATGGTTGTACAGATAATAGCTTTGATTTAGCGCAGAAGGCTCAAGCATCTCTTTTTGATCAACAAGTAAACTGTTTTTTTCATGTAAACCCAGATAACCAAGGGAAAATTAAAGGTATTAATACCTTAATAAATATTGCTCGTTCACAATACGATATTTTATTGTTTTCAGATGTTAGTGCATTACTAAGCATTGATGCATTAAATAAAATCGCAAACCAATTTGAAGACCCTGATGTTACCGTGACCACCGGGCTATATACACTTGATGAAGCAGCGACAAATGAACAAAAAGGTTACTGGCAATATCAAAATAAACTTAAACAGATGGAATCTGAACGTGGTGCTGTAATTGGAGTGCCTGGTGCAATGTTTGCGATGAGATCTGATCATGCATTTGAGCTTGAGAATGGAACAATTAATGACGATTTTGTCTTATCTATGCGAGCTATGCAAAGTGGCGGCAAAGCAGTCATCGATAAAGATATTGTTATATATGAATTGGACTCGGATCAACAAGCACAAGACTATGCTCGTCGCGTGAGGTTGGGGGCTGGTAACTGGCAGCAAATAAAATCTTTAATGTCATTGCTCAACCCTAGGTTAGGCTGGACGTTTATTAACTTTTTTTCGCATAAAGTACTGCGCGGGGTGATGCCGCTAATCTTAGCTGCAATTTATATTACCGTTTTTTGTGCTGCAATAGTTATCCATGCACCTTGGGCTATATTAATAAGTACTGGAATAATAACGATACATAGTATTGACTTTATAAAACGCCTTTTTAATGTGCAAAAAAAAATCCCTATTGTCGACAAAGCTATCTATATCATCAATAGCTATTTTATGGCGCTCTTAGGTATTATTAAATATGAATTTGGTAGTTTTAATAAGCCATGGCGACGTGTAAATACATTATCGAAACAAAAATTTCCGGTAGTTAGAGTTATTAAGCGAGTAATTGATATCATCGGGTCAATTGTTGGGTTAGTTCTTGTGCTTCCTATTCTGCTTACTACAGCCATCGTTATTAAATCAACGTCGAAAGGGCCTGTGCTATTTAAACAATTTAGGGTTGGTGAAAGCACAGATACATTCGTCTCATTATTCAATGTTTATAAATTTCGCTCGATGGTTGTTGATGCTGAAGCTGTAAGTGGTGCTGTCTGGGCTTCGAAAGATGACCCTCGGATAACGCCGGTTGGTCGCTTTATTCGTAAAACCCGAATTGATGAATTGCCGCAATTGTGGAATGTATTACGAGGCGATATGTCTTTAATAGGCCCAAGACCAGAAAGGCCTATATTTTACGGTAAATTAGAAAAAGAAATCCCATACTTTTGTCAACGAACCTATGGCATCAAACCCGGCATATCAGGCCTTGCGCAAGTAATGAATGGTTATGATGAAACCTTAGAAGATGCGAGAAATAAAATAGGGTGGGATTATGCCTATGTACTCAGTTTATCGTCGCCAATGTCCTGGTTAAAAATGGAAATATCAATTTTAACTAAAACTTTTATCGTTGTTTTTACTGGGAAAGGGCAATAAAGCCGCCAAACAAGTTCGCAAAATGCAAAGGATGACTATAGTTATGTTGCATTTTGCGTATTTATTTTCATTCCTTAATCTTTATCATTTATATATCAATAAGTTAAACATTGGCACTTAAGTTGTACTATATTTAATTAGCTAACAACATAAAGGTTAATATTATGACTTCATCAACTAATGCAAATAGCGATATTCAAATTATCGCACTCCCCACAGATTTCTCAGGCCTAACCGTCGATACATTTAAAGATCAATTTGAGCAATTAGCTCACAGTCCTGAACCGCAGATTATTTTAGACTTCTCTAAAACTGAATTTATTGATTCATCAGGTATTGGTGCGATGGTCTTTTTATATAAGCGCATTGAAAAAAATGGACAAAAACTAGCTTTGCTAAACGTATCAGGGCAACCCCATAAACTGATGAGCTTGTTACGTGTAGATAAAACAATTCCATTTATCGAGCAGTCTGACGTAATTTAAGGACAAACTATGAATTTGAAGCACATAATATGTTTAGTTTTAATAATATTAATGGGAGGCTGTGCTTCTTGGCCAGATGAAGGGCAAGGTGGATGGGCTGAAAGATATCAAAATTACCCGTTAACGGATGAACAAGAAGATAGGATCTTCCAATCAGAAGAAACCCTCGTTATTAGTGAATTTGAGCACCAAGTACTAAAACTTGATTTACTTAAAGCTCAAGGGATTCAACAATGCATGCCAGGACAATTGCTTAGAGCACAAATCTATGAAAATCGTATTAGAAGATTAGTGTCTGCACAAATGTGGCAAGACGCAGAGCATGATTTATTAATACATCATCATGCTCTAACACAGTTGAGTAATCATTTTGAAACTGTAAGCAAAATGACATCTTGTGCGGGTGTAAAAGTTGAGGCTCAAGAAAAAGCAACACGGTCAATTAGAGATCAAATTAAAAACCTACTTAACAGTGATAATCAATTTGCTGTTGATGATTTTCAAATTACGCCTAAATACATGGCCCAGCTAGCACAGGCATCAGACTTAATTAAACAAGTTAAAAATATATCACTATTACTAATTGGTCATACTGATGAATCCGGCACTCGGAATGATAATTTTGAACTGGCACTCAAAAGAGCAGAAACAGTAAAGCATTGGCTAGGTATTTATGGTGTGAATCCTGAATACATAACAACCCTAACTCAAGGTAATCTAAAGCCTTATAGTAGTGATGCTGATTCATTTGCTAAACGTCACTCTGACAGAAGAGTCGAAGCGATTGTGATTGATATTACAGCAGATGATGAATCTACCAATCCTAAAGCTAAATCTTTATCTAATTGGACCAAAATATTAAATGGTCCGAAGGAGTATTAGTATGAAGTTTATTGTGATCATTTTAACTATTCTATTGAGCTATTCTAGTGTTTGCTTAAGTAATGAAAATGCTGAAAATAACACTAGAAATATTGAAGTGGGCAATAAATTATTTTTGTATTTACCTGGAGAACCTGAATTCGAAAATGTATTTGAAGTTAATAAAGACGGCACCATTTTATTACCTGAAATTGGTAAGGTGATTGTTATTAATAAACAAGTAAGTCAAGTTGAAGGTGAGTTAAAAACGCTCCTAAGCGATATTTATGTGGCAATGGAAGATTTTTACGTGGAAGTAAGATCTCGTGACATTATTATCAATGTATTAGGTTATGTTAATACTCCCTCACAAGTGAGTATCCCATTTGATGGAAATATTCAAATGGTTATATCTGCGGCGGGGGATTTAAAACCAGGGGCTCAGTTAGATCGTCTACAAATTCGTCGAGGTGAAGAAGTTATAGAGTTTAATTACAAAGCGTATCTTGATTCTGGTAATAGCAAATTACTGCCAAAACTTAAAAGTGCAGATACAGTATTTGTGCCAGTATCGCCATTACTTGGTAATGTACAAATTGACTTTGACGCACAAACATTAAGTGCATCTGGTGACGCAAGCGATAACAGTGCAATTACATTATTAGGAGAGGTCCATAACCCAGGAAGTTTCTCTTTCAAAGAACAGATGAGCGTACTAGACGCTTTAATGAGAGCTGAAGGGGTAACACGTTACGCTGATGTAACTAAAATCCGTGTAATTAATGATAAAACACCCATAATTTTTGATTTAAAAGCGTATCTTGATAAACCTAATAATGACACCATGCCTAGGTTAAAACCAGGTTCCACTGTGTATGTCCCTATTATGGTTGATGATGTAAATACAACTTCACGCACAGTATATATAATGGGTGAAGTACAAAAACCTGGCGCTTATGAGGCAGCTGACAGCACTAATTTTTTGGATATATTAGCTAATGCAGGTGGACCAACTCGTTTTGCTGAAACTCGACAAATTAAAATTTTAACACCTGATGGGGAAAGTATTCTTTTTGACCTTCAAGGTTATAGTGAAGGCTTAACGTCAGTAACAGTACCAGATTTGAACCCAGGTGATGTAATCTTTGTTCCAGAAAAAACAGATCAAAATGAAAAAAGCTGGCTTAAAATCCCACCCAAAAGAGCAATCAAAATTATTGGTGCTATTACATCCCCAGGTCGCTATGAATGGAGCACAGAGATGGACTTCACCGATTTACTAGCGCATGCGGGGGGGCCGACTAAAGGCGCAAACATTAATGATATAAAAATTGTCCGAAATGGTGATGTGACACAGCGCTTCGATTTAGAAAAATACACAATCACAGATGGCCAATTAACATTACCTCAATTAATTGCTGGTGACACAATTATTGTTGAAGAGTTACCCGTCGATCCTGGAAACAATAAGTCACAGTGGATACGTCAAGAATCTAGCAAGTCTATTTATATAATGGGTCAAGTTGGCTCTCCGGGTCGCTACGCATTTAATGACAACATGCACTTTATTGATATTTTAGCTGCGGCGGATGGTCCAAACGCAAACGCTGATCTTCGTAACATTAGAATCACCCATCGAAATGGCAATACAGCACGTGTTAGTAAACTTGACCTAGCCCTGTATTTTGAGACTGGCGATGAAACATTGTTTCCGTACGTTTTACCAGGCGACACCATATTCGTTCCAGAAAAAGATAAAGATTGGTTGCGTACTCCCAAAGAACAAGTAGTTAGAATTATGGGGGCTGTTCAAAAACCTGGGCGTTATACTTTTAATGACACAATGAGTATTCTTGATGCACTAGCCGAAGCTGGAGGTCCTTCAAGTTCGGCATTAATTGATAAAATAGTCGTTGTAAATCACTCTTGCTGCAAGGAGCAATCTAGGGTATTTGATTTAGAAGCTTTTGTTAAAAACCCAAACTCCGTAAATTTACCTGTATTGCGAGCGGGCGATACGTTATACGTACCTGATAAAGGTCAAGACTTACTTAGCCAATTTAGATCCAACTTTCTTGATTTTGTAACAATAATTGCATTAGTGGTTGGCCTATGAAACTAATTCCTGTTCAATATCAAGAGCTCGAAGAGGTGTGTAATGAAATTAATAGCCACCAAGCCCGATGCATAACTTTTATGTCATTATCTGGCGAAGAAGGCTCATCATCACTATGTGCAAGTATTGCAAGACGTCTTAATGCACAAGGAGCAAAAGTTTTAATCATTGATTTAAACCCGTTACATCCTTTTCAAATAGGGAACTCCTTACCATCTCTTAGCAACGAATGGTGCTTCAGCGATATTTCATGCCAACTGAACATTGTTAAGTATCAGCATGTTGACTTGTTGACGATGCAAAATTTAAGTGAAACTGAATCAGTCAAAAACAAGCAAATATTAAACGATGGAATTGATAGACTAAAACAAGAATATGACTATATTTTACTTGATATGTCACCTGCATTAAAACGAAACAGAGGGAATGTTCCATTGCATGCGCTTAGTTTATGCTCTGACTTAACACTTCTTACAGTTGCTTTAGGTGTGAATGATGAAGAATCATTATGCAGTGCTGTTAAGAATTTAAAACATGCGGCGCATAAACATATAAGAATAATTATTGGCCAGCATAAATTTGCACCACTAGGCGTTAGAATGATTGCTTCCTTAAAAGCAAGGCAGCATAAATGGCCACGACTTACACGTTTTTTAATTAATAAAATTAACCGCCAGCAATGGTTATTTCATCCCTATTGAGCCAATTATGGATACATTATATCAACGAAAGTTCACATTACAGTGGTCAGCAGTAAGCGAAATACGCCAAGTACTTAAACATGTTTTAACTGCTTTATCGGTACGTAATAGCGATATAGATTCTGCCGGTTTGGTGAGTACGGAATATTTAACAAATCTAATTCGTCATAATATGAGTGATGTAATAGAAAGCCTGACTTTAAAGATATATCGCAGCGATGATAAAAAAATTACTTTAGAGTTCATTGATAATTTAGAGCCATATGATTTATTCGCTAACAATGATTCAAACTGGGATATAGGGAGTGGGGAACTTGTTGAAGGGGGCATGGGAGTTGCTCTTATAAGGCATTACTATCCTAAAGCGTCATATCGTAATTATCAACAATACAATTACTTCTCATTTACATTACAGAATATAGATAAGCGTCCTACGCTTATTTATATAGATGATGATAAAAGCCAACTCGCTTTGTTAGAGGCCTATTTAACACCTTATTTTCAGGTTATTACCTGTCTTGATATTGAATCAGGTTGGCAAGCAATTTTAACATCGGGCGCCACTATTTTATTACTCGATCACAAGCTAAAACAAGGCACATGTGAGCCGCTGCTAAAGAAATTAAACCAATCAAATTTAAAAATGCAACTATCAGTAGTGATGCTTACAGGGGATGATAGTGAAGAAGTTATAAGAACAATTAATCACCTTGGTGTTGATGATTACTTAATTAAGCCAGTAAAAAAGATGCGCCTATTACAAAGTATTGAGCGCGTTATACATCGTTTCTCGGCTTTAAAATATTATACATCCGATAACCAAACACCAGCAGTAATTGATATTGAAAATAATAGAAAAGCCCGTGTTTTTGGTTCAATAACGACCAATAATGGGGGGGATTTTTGTATGCTACCTGAACATGAACTACAGCCAATTGTATTGGGTGATATGATGGGACATGGCCTTCAGGCACTAAAAGAAAGTTTTGCTGTTAAAGGGTTCATAAGTGGTTATTTATCTAGTAATCCATCTCTTACCTCATTATTACCAAGTTTAAACAAAGCGCTTTATGATCAAAAAATATGTAAATCAAGCATAGTTACATTACTGATCGCCTTTATTAACAATAATCGCTTTTACTGGCTAAATGCAGGCCACCCATCACCAGTTATAATTACTAAAAAAGGGGAGATAATTGATTTAAAAGGCACAGATCCATTATTAGGTTTGTCAAAAGATCATCATTATAAGTTGTTTGATTATCCCATGGACGATATTGAGCATATATTACTTTACACTGACGGGTGGCTAGAGAATAGAGAAACTCAGCAAGATGATATTACTTCACTGCGTGTAAATTTGCCTGGGGGGGAATTAGCGCATAATGAATACGCAGAACAGCTTTGGCGTAGTACACAAGTATCGTTAACAAAAGAGATAGATGATGCGTCTTTGATAGTAATTAGCTAGCATTTTACTATTAGTGTTTACAAATCTACCTAATACACACTAAGCTGTAGTAAGAGATCCTATATTCTGTAGTTGGTTGTAACCAAAAGGAAGTACTTTATGCCCCCTAAAGTTTTAATAATAGAAGATACAGAATCTTTAGCACTTATGTACCAATCTTATTTAATTCCGACAGGTGTTAATACAAAGATTGCTCATACGGGTCAACAAGCGTTGGATGCCCTCGATGAATTTCAGCCTGATTTAGTTATTTTAGATGTAATGTTACCTGATATGAATGGCTTAGATATTTTATCTTCTTTTAGTACGGAAAATTCACCTCAAGTTATTGTGTTAACTGGCCATGCGACAAAAGAAATGGCTATACAAGCGATTAAGTTAGGTGCTAGTGATTTCTTAGAGAAACCTATTGAAGCAGATCGTTTTCGAATCACAGTTAATAATGCATTAAAGTTAAAAGCATTAAAACAAACAGTCAAAACTTATAAGACAACTTATGAAAATGGAAAATATTTCGATTTAATTGGTAGCTCTCGTGTTATGCAATCTGTTTATCAGATAATTAATTCGGCATCGGTAAGTAAAGCAACGGTATTTATAACTGGCGAAAGTGGAACTGGTAAAGAATTATGCGCAAAAGCCGTACATTTAGCATCGCCTCGATCAAATAAACCTTTTGTAGCGTTGAATTGTGCTGCAATACCGAAAGATTTGATCGAAAGCGAAATTTTTGGCCATTTAAAAGGTGCATTTACCGGCGCAATATCGAATAGAGAAGGTGCAGCTGGCCAAGCGAACGGCGGAACTCTATTTTTAGATGAACTTTGCGAAATGGATATCAATCTGCAGAGTAAATTATTACGTTTTATTCAGACTGGATGCTATCAACAAGTTGGCAGTGAGAAAGAGACAAAAGTAGATGTACGTTTTGTTTGTGCAACGAATAGAGATCCATTGCTAGAAGTAGAAGCCGGGCGTTTTAGAGAGGATTTATATTATCGCTTACATGTAATTCCAATTTCATTGCCACCTTTAAGGGACCGTGAGAATGATGTAATAGAAGTTGCAGATGCATTATTTAAAAAGATCAGTAAAGAAGAAGGTCGCGTTTATAAAGGTATGTCTGCTGAAGTTAAAAGCTTATTTGAACGCTATGAGTGGCCTGGAAATGTAAGACAACTCGAAAATACTATTCGTAATATAATAGTCTTGAATAATGCCGAGTTTATTGAAATAAGTATGATCCCAATTTTTCCATCTACATCGCCTATTCATAACGCGGTTAATAAGCTTAACAGTGTTTCGCCTTTCAATCAGCATGAGCACATAAATGAAGAGCTAAACAAACCGGCAAAACTAAATGATAAAAACCAGATAGAGCCGTTATGGGTTGTGGAAAAACGCTACATCGAAAATGCAATTTCAATTTGCAATAACAATATCCCAAAGGCTGCTGCATTGTTGGATGTGAGTCCATCGACTATTTATAGAAAAATTAAAGGCTGGGAAGAGTCCGCGGTAAGCTAGTTTTATACGCCTGTTGTAATAAGTTAAATTGTAGATCGCCACAAAAGCGCGGTTTAGCTGATATTAATGCTGCGTTTTTTATTTTATTAATTTCCACTGAGCTCTGCTTGCTTATTAAGTTCAATACTCGATACATCTCTTGAACTGTATGATTCTTGAGTAAATAACCAGTAATGTTATTTTCAATAATGTTAGGTACTTCACCAACTGGCGTACTGACTACGAGAACATTATTGGCAATGGCTTCAATCAATACCATAGGTAAACCTTCTTCCAAAGAACAAATTAATAAAACATCGATAGTTTTCCATATTTTATCCTGGGGTTGTAAGCCATGGTAAGTTAGATAGCTAAGGTTCAGTTTGTCTTTCATTGGGCCTTCACCAAATAGATGAAACTGCACACCTAAGTTGTTTTTAAACATCTCTGAAAGTTGAGTAAATTTATCTGGTGCTTTTTCGTAAGATAAGCGCCCAACATAGCCAATATTCAAAATGCCGCCATTCATTTTTTGTACGTTAGATGACTTAAATTCAATAAAATTTTCGAGTAATTGTGCTTTATATATTTTGTTTTTTATAAGTGAAGATACAGCAAAATTGATGGAAAAATAGCTCATAAGGGTATCAAACTGATTATATAACCATACTTTACCTTTACCAGCTTCTCCTGCATGATAGGTAGAAACACAGCGCTTACCATGTAATTTGCAAATTAACTTACCGTATATACTCGCTTTGTAACCATGTGTATGTAAAACCGTATTTATATCTATTTGATTTACTAATCTGGCTGTCGTAGTGTAGCTGCCGTCCGAAAATGTATAGCTGATGTTAGCGTCATCTAGAAGCGCGTAAAAAGGTTCATTGTTATGATCTTGAATAAATAAAACTGTCGATGTTATCTGGTTTTTTTTTAAAAGTTTGTTAAGCTCAATTATATGGGTTTCTACACCACCTAACAGTGAAGAATCTATTAACAACAACACTTTATAATACATAACACCTCCAAGGAGTAGGAATGATCGATAACACTGTATTCTCGCAGCTCGAACAAGATGTTGGCCCTGAACTGGCAAAAAAATTATTACAAGTCTATGTTACAGAGTCTAAAAAAGTAATCGATAACCTAATAGACCCAACAAAACAGCAAGAAATAGAAATTAATGCGCACAGCTTAAAAAGCAGCAGTCTAAGCTATGGTGCGCTCGAATTAGGCAAGCTTTGCGGCCAAATTGAGGTCAAAGCAAACGAGCGACAATTCGACTCTCAATTAAGCAACCTGATTTCACAAGCTGAGCATCAAAGTATTACCACCTTTAAACACGCAGAGCGACTAATTAATGGTAGTTGATGTACTGTGATCGCGCATAGGTATCTTTAGAATCTCTGAAAATACCTGACTCAGCTGGCTAATATCATGCTGTTGGTCGTTTACTTTAATTTCTTCATTAAAATGGAGCAAAATATCGTTAATTGCTTCCGCAGAAATACTTAAGTCACAAAACTGATAATCAAGTTGGGTTTCTAGCCAGTCTACGCCATTTAATGGTATATTTTTCATAACACTTTTTTCTGTAGTGATGTTCTCAATAAATATTCTGCATGCCGATGTTTTTTTAATTGCATCGGCTATTTCAGGAATTAGCAAAGAAGGCATAACACTTGTTATTAAGCTACCTGGACCAATTAGAACAAGATCAGCTTCCATAATTGCATCTACTGAGCCTGGGGCTGCTTTTATGTTTGATGACAAACTGATGGTATTCGGTATCTCTGTAAGAGCATCTATTTCACATTCACCGACTATACGTTCACCGTTTTGTAGTGTTGCGACTAAATCTGTTGGTTGATCTGACATTGGATAAATTGTCTCAGCATTTCCTAACATTGCATTAAACCAAGCTACCGCTTCAGTTGGTGATTCTGTCAGCTGAGTCAGCCCTAATAAGGTTAAGTTACCAAGACTATGGCCATCTAATTCACCACCATCAAACCTATGTTTGAAAATAGAATGAATAAGAGACTGATCATCCGTCAATTGTAAACAACACCTACGAATATCGCCTAATGCTACACATTTTTGGGCCTCTCGTATCCGTCCAGTGCTTCCACCATTGTCTGTAGTAGCAACAATTGCTGACAACTGACTGCATAATGGTCTTATTGCACTTAATACCTGCGCTAAACCATGGCCACCACCTAAACATACTATCTTCATAATTTAATCACCTTAATAATGTTGTTTATATACAGCATTATTTATTCCATGATTAAGTTACTTTGTAAGCTAATGAAAATTAAAGAACAAAATTATTAAACTTAGTGGATAAAAACAACAAGAGCATCTATATTTGCAATGTGCAATGCATATTATAAATAGGTGATAAGTGCAAATAAAAAACAACTATAGCTCAAGTAGACTCAAAGACGATTTAGCACTTTTAACAACCAGCAAGGATGAACAAGATGCATATGACAACTTAAAAAAAATTCTTTGTAATTATATAGATTATGATGAGTGTGCCATATTAGGAAAACAAGGTAACAGCTACTCTGTACTTTATAGTAATTCTACCGTTCTTAAGGTTAATGATTTAATAGATAGCTCCGAATTATTTTATCCAAAAGGATCACGAATAAAAGCTGACGCTGTGAAAGTTAATGCACTTTATGAGGTTACACATCGTGATTTTTTAGTCTTTACTTGTGTATTAAAAGAATGCTGGTATCAATTTATTGAGCTTCAGCTTATCGACATTTTATTGCAACAGTTTTTTTTATTTATAAAGCACTCTGCAAGTACAAAAGTAAAAATGGATATTTCACAATCCTTGCTTCGAGATTACTCACTACGCAGCGACTTATTTAAAGATTTTGCAAGTGAGTGGTTCTGGCGTACTGATACCAATAATATATTTTTAAATGTACTGAGCAATGATAATTATCATAAGATTTATCATAAAAAATTTACTAATAAAACCTTTGATGGAATTGTGACTGAAAATGAAAAAAAACAGCACAAAAAATGGCTTCAGTTTAATCACTTATTAGTGTGTAAAGAGGAGTTCCTTGACTTCGAATTCGAGATAGATAGCGACCCAAATGCATGGGTTTCCTTAAGTGGAAAGCCACAATACGATCAGCAAGGAAATTACATCGGCTATTTAGGTATCGCTAAAGATATAACCGTTGCTAAAGATAGAGAGCAAGCTCTGCAGCAAGCTAAAGAAAGAGCCGAAGAAGCGAGCACAGCTAAATCTCTTTTTTTAGCTGTGATGTCTCATGAAATCAGAACCCCCATGAATGCTATTTTAGGAATGCTAGAGCTGCTGTCAGATACTGAGTTGACCCAAAAACAAACACGTTGGTTAAACTACGCCAATAGTAGTGCAGACTTATTATTAGGTATTATTTCTGATGTCCTTGATTTTTCAAAGATAGAATCAGGAACCGCAGAGTTAGAGCTTAGACCTACGAATGTTGCATCATTAGCAAAAAATATTGCGGCGCAATTTTTAATTACCGAGAAATCTTCATGTATTGTTTTTAATACAGATATCTCACCTACACTACCTAAACTCGTGTTAATTGATGATATTAGATTAGGACAAATCTTATTTAATATTTTAGGCAATGCGTTTAAATTTACAAAAGTAGGTACTATTCACTTACATGCATTTTGTGCTGAGAACTGTTTAAAGTTTGAGGTGAGTGATACTGGACAAGGTATTTCTAATGACAAAATAGATTCAATTTTTGATGCATTTAATCAAGCTGATAACAGCGTAAACCGAGGGCAACAGGGCATAGGCTTAGGCCTAACCATAACGAAGAGTTTGATTGAATTAATGAATGGAACTATTAACGTTGATAGCGTTTTAAATATAGGAACAACCTTTTCAATTAGCATACCTTACCAGATATATGAGGAAGTTGACCACAGCACAGATAAGGAGTTCACATTAAAATCGCTGTCTATTTTAGTCGTCGAGGATAATACAACAAACCAAGTTCTTGTTAAGGCCTTTTTAGAAAAGTTAAATCATGCTGTTACACTAGCGGATAATGGGCAAGTGGCATTAGATAAATTAAATGATCAGCAGTATGATTTAATTTTAATGGATATGATGATGCCTATCATGGATGGGATAACTGCGACAAAAATAATTCGCAATAAATTGGGGCTAAGTATACCTATATTTGCCTTAACTGCCAATGCATCTAACCAAGATAAGGTGACTTGCTTAGATGCTGGAATGGATAAGGTGCTTACTAAACCTATACGCTTTCATGATTTAAATAAAGCGCTCAAGACGTACTTTACTCAGTAATATATGATAACGGTACTATTTAAGGAACTTACTATAACAACATGGCTGCAATCCAACCAAATATAAGAAGTGGAATATTAAAGTGAATGAAGGTTGGAACCACTGAATCCCAAATATGATCATGTTGTCCATCAACATTCAAACCGGATGTTGGCCCAAGTGTTGAATCTGAAGCAGGCGAGCCGGCATCGCCTAAAGCACCGGCAGTTCCCACTAATGCAGCTGTAGCCATAATTGAGAAATCTAACTCTAAGCATAAAGGAACAAATAAAGTTGCAATGATTGGCACGGTCGAAAATGAACTACCAATTCCCATTGTGATCAATAAACCAACAAATAAAATTAAAGCAGCGGCTAATGGTTTATTTCCATCTATAATAAGGGCTGCACTTTGAACTAAACTGCCAACATCCCCCGTTGCTTTCATAACAGCAGCAAAACCTTGAGCCGAAATCATAATAAAACCAATCATGGCCATCATAGCAACACCTTTACTAAATACGTCGCTATTTTGTTCCCACTTAACCACCCCGAATAAACTAAAAATCATTACACCAACAAGCCCGCCTAATATCATCGAACCACTGACATTTTGAGCCAGAAGAGAAGCTAAAACAGCAGTGACACCCACGATCAAAACTTTTTTAGGATGCTCTATAATAACGTTTACTGCATTTTCTTCTTCTTCATCTTGTTTATAAATACGGCGCTTTTTATAACTGAAGAACACCGCAATGAGTAAGCCAAAGAGCATACCGCAAGCCGGTATAATCATTGCCATTGGCACTTGGGTATTAATAATTTCAAGGCCATTATCTACAAGATTTTTATGCAAAATAGAATATAAATAAATACCACCAAATCCATAGGGTAGAACCATGTAAGACGTCGCTAGACCGAATGTCAAAATACATGCAATTGCGCGTCTATCTAGTTTTAATTTATTAAATACCACAATAAGGGGAGGTATCAAAATTGGGATAAAGGCTATATGAACAGGTACAAGGTTTTGTGATGATATCGCGCAGACCAATATGATAAATAAGATAAAATAGCTAAGTAGATTTTCACTTTTGCCGCTGTTATCGTTCACTTTTTGTAATAGTTTTGCTGCTAAAATCCTTGTTAATCCAGATTTAGATATTGCAACTGCAAATGCTCCGAGCATCGCATAGCTCAAAGCTATTTCTGCGCCGCCAGAGAGGCCAGCATTAAAAGCATTCAGTGTATCCGTTAACCCAAGACCCGCAGTTAGGCCTGCCACAAGAGCACTTAAAGTCATTGCAACAATCACATTCACCCGCGCTAAAGTTAGGCCTAGCATCAAAATAACGCCAATTACGACTGCATTCATTGTTTTCTCTTTGTTTTTGTTTTAATTAATTTTACCAGATCTGAGCTTCGTTTTTTACGATAAGCGCTAAATACTAATTGGCGATAACGGACATCACTATATAGTTGCTTGAACTGTTCTATATAGTTGCTTTTTTCAGGAAGTGCATATGAAGCGCGTTGTAAATACAGTAATGGGGTCTCATTTGACTCAGGTTTAATATTTTTTTTAATAAGCCATTGCTCTATTTTCAGATAATCATTAACAATTGGATGGGTGGATGACTTAGATGAATAAGGCCAACTTAAATAAATAAAATAGCCAATAAATATCAAGGTAACAGTTGCTAACGCTATCAATGCAATTTGCCAAAGCTGCTTATTACCAAAAATGTCTTTTAGGAAAGAAGATTGCTTTTGTTGATCAAAGCCTAACACCCAGCTTGTCCATTGATAATCGAGGTTTTCAAGTTTTAACCTTAACCAATTAAATCCGGCAATATTACTTAAACGCAGTAAACCAAACCCTAGATTACTGGTAAATTCATCACTAAGTGATTGATGTTGCGAGAGAGAGCCATTTAATCGTTCTGGTGAAACAACAGCAGTAGCATCAAAAATGGTCCAACGATTTTTGATATAAACTTCAACCCAAGCATGCGCATCATATTGGTAAACACTCATATAACCACTTTTTATATTATATTCACCACCTAAATAACCGGATACAACACGTGCAGGTATGCCTATAGATCTAAACATAAATGCAGCAGAACTCGCATAATGCCCGCAAAATCCGCGCTTATTGGAGAATAAGAATTGATCGAGCGTGTTATCTCCAGTCATCGGATCCGGTGTTAAGGTATAGCTAAACCCATTACTGGAAAAGTAGTTATACATTGCACTGTAAAAGCGTTGTGGATCATTGTCATTAGCAGAAAATAAATTTTTAGCTAAGGATTGAGTCTGCTGGTTTGTATTTTCGGCTAAATCAATTTGTATATTTTGCAAGCGTTGCCAGCGAGATATAGGCATTGATGATAGTGGGGCGCTTTTAACGCTGTAATTTATACTGTTGCTTAAAAATTGGCTACGAAGTAATAGGCCATCTTCAGTAACTTTAATATCGCCGTGCTCAGAGGTCGCCACTGCTAATCCATATAACCAAGGCTGCGAAGACGGTTCTGCGAATATCTGATAGCGCTGTAGTGACTCATTCGCTACATTATGCTTAATCGGTTTATGAGTTTGTGTTTGTTTTAAAGTATCAGATATCAGCCACGTTTTACCATCAAACTCATCATGGATAATTGCCCGCCAATAATAGGGGCCTTGTGGTGGCTTTTCATCATTAAATTGAGCTCTAAAAACGAGTTCATCTGAATTTGATAGCTTAGCAATATCGAAAGGATTTACGCTTTCAGACAAACCTGTTTTAGCCAATTTAGGTCCAGGCAATTGCCAAAAAGCGGGAAGTTTAGGTAAAAATAAGAGTAAAAAAACAGCGATAGGTAATGCTAAAAGCAGCAATTTAGCACTCTTTTTTGATGCTACTTTCAAGTTATGCTTAGATTCAATAAGGGCTAAGACAGAAAAATTTAGAATATAAAGTGTACTAATTATCAAGGTAGCTAAAATACTTTGTGAGAATAAATAAACGGTAGATAAACTAAAAAAGCTTAGCAATGTGATGGTTTGATAATGCTTTTTAGTTGTGGCTTGCAACAGTTTAAACAAGCTAGATAAAATGAGCATTGCGACAAAAAGCGTAACGGTATCGCTAAAACCCACATCATAAAAAAGTACAAATAAGCTCAACGCTGCAAGTATATTCGCAATAACAGCGTTAGGTTTATTTCTATTGGATAGAATGGTTACCCCATTCCAGATACATAAAGCCACTAATAATGAATTGAATACCGGTGGCAACTCTGGAAAAATAAAACATAAAACCACGCTGTAGATGACACAAAGCGATAAATTGATCGCTTTGTGATTAGGAATTATGTTCATTTTCAGCCTTCGTCAAGTTTGAAAAACGACTAAGGGCTTGTAAGCAATTTTGCATATGCTCTTTACCTTGGCTAATGGAATAGTGTGTTGAGGCTAATTGTAATCCAAAGGGCACACCTGAATCATGCGCGTTGCTAATTAAAAAACTTAATTGTTGTAGCCGAAATTCGGTACTTCCTTTAAGTTGGTTAAAATCAAAAATTTGGCTGTCGGATGAAAAGCTAACAAACTCCTTCATCATAAGCTGTTGAGTTTTTGCATAATGCTTCCAAGAAATTCGTTGCATCCCCATGCCAACTTGATGAGTGATTAAACTATCAAATTCATCAGCACCATTTAGATGTTTATTATTCCCATCATTGAGGGTTTGATTATTTGTTATTGCAACGTCTTGCTCTGGCTTTTGCTGTTTGGGATAAACAAAAACATTTAACGAAATCTGCATATAACTCCAGACTGATACTAAGCCAAAAGGGTAGCGACTTAAAAACTTCAAACGATTAAGTGAGTATTCGCCTCGTGTATTAAGGCCTAAGTCTAAGTGAGTTATGCATTTTTCAGAGGTAACTTCATCAATTGTAGAAAGCAGTTTACCTTCGTAAAAAATCTGTAGCGCTTGGCAATTTTTTTCAGTATGGATTTGTAAAAGGAGTAAAGCAGAGGAGGGAGCATAACTAGAAATGTTTTTTATATATTCAACGGTTAACCCTTTTGCATTACTGTAAGCCATTAATAATGAAAGTACCATAACAACGAGCATAAGATAAGCCATTGCTAGTATTAGGTTATTTTGATAATTAATACCAAGCACAAAGTTAAGTAACGTTACTAATAAAAAACCAGCCCCCATTTTAGAGGGCAAAATATAAATAGTATTATGTTTTAGTATTAAACGCTCGGTGTTGTGTTTTTTCTTTAGCAATGCTTTAAATACAACCGTTTTTAGTTTATACCAAATTGAAATACGTTGATTTTTTTTATTCTTCATAAATTAAAGTGGCACATTAACAGCATTTAATAATTGGCTAATTTGTTGATCACTCATATCATGTTGCAGGCCTAAGCGATGCTGCGCAACACTTGCAAAAATAGCTTGAACATCATCCGGTGTAACAAAATCTCGGCCATCAATAAAAGCCCATGCTTGCGATGCTTTTCCAAGTGCAATGCTGGCTCTAGGAGAAAGTGCGTTTGCAAATTTATTATCTGTTCGTGTATAAGTTACCAATGCTAAAATATAATCAACTACAGGCGCACTTATCGTCACAGCTGTTACTTGTTTTTGTATCTCTATTAACTGTTGTGGAGCAATACGTACAGGTAAGCCATCATAATCTCGATTGTTAGTACCGAGAATTAATTTACGTTCAGCTTCCTTTGGTGGGAAACCTAAGCTTATTCGCATAAAAAAACGATCTAATTGAGATTCAGGCAACGGATAAGTACCTGATTGATAAGAAGGGTTTTGAGTTGCTATAACAAAAAATGGTATGGGTAGGGCATGTTTCTCACCATCAATAGTAACTTGGTTTTCTTCCATTGCTTCTAATAAAGCACTTTGTGTTTTTGGTCCAGCACGGTTGATTTCATCGGCTAAAACTACCTGGCTAAATATAGGTCCTTTATGAAAAGTAAAAACGTGTTCGTTGGAATTAAATATACTTGCACCAAGTATATCTGAGGGTAGTAAATCACTCGTGAATTGGACTCGCTGATACGATAGACCAAGTACCGTAGCAAGCGCGTGTGATAACGTTGTTTTTCCCATACCGGGTAAGTCTTCTATCAACAAATGTCCTTGGCTAAAAAGACACGTTAATGCCAATTTAATTTGTCGTTGTTTTCCAAAAATAACCTGTGATAAATCTTCAATAATTTCGTTTACAGAGCTTTGCATAATAACCTTAAATTAGTTCCAAACGTTTCATTACCGTATCTACTTTTTTAGCGTTGAAGGGTTTTGCAATAAAACCTTTTGCGCCAAGTTCCCACGTATTTTGTACATTTTCGAGACTATTGTGGCCAGAGCACATAACAACATGAGTGTGCGGATAATGATCATTTAGGTACTCAAGTATTTGTGTACCATCTGTATCTGGAAGCTCAATGTCGAGGAAAATAACATTAGGGGACTTTTCATCAATGACTGATTTTGCTGATTCAAAATCTCTACTTTCAAGGATATCTTCAAATCCTAGTTCAGTTAAAATTTGATTTAAGTAGTTACGAATATCCTGAACATCGTCAATGATTAGGATTGGTTCTAGCGGGCGCACAAATTCCATATTGTTTACTTCTTATTACGTACAGCTCAAATTGTATTTTCAATACTATGCTAAGCGATAGATAACCTCAAGAAAGATACGCTAATAAAGTAACTTTAATGAAATAGGACTAATTATAAATTAGTCCTATTTAAGTGATTATAGTAAACAGAAGTGTGAACTTATGGTCTAGAATAATAACAGTAACTAATAAATAATTTTTAGTTCAACTAATATTATAACTATTGAGTTGATGTTATTTAAAATGCATTAAATGTCCGATACCGTCTAGTATTGGACATATCAATAGATAATGCAGTAGTTTACAGGAAGTAATCACCAAATCATTAATATCCTATAATTTACATTATGTTAAATAAGTAAATTTACAGGATATTAATGATGATGACCCATTGCAGTAAGTGTAAGGGGTTGTTCGTTTGTAGAATAATAAAGATATGGATATTTTCGCCCTTGCCTTGCGGAAACCCGCGCCGTTACTGGGTTTGTACTGATTTTAGCGTGTAAATCCTTAACTTTGAATTACGCTTGTTTTTAGACAAAACCGTTCAAAATGACCCAAAACCCGCTTATTCCTGCTCATTTTACGTTTAAAAATAGATATTTTTTGATTGTTAACGTGCTTAAAACCAAGTTTAAACGCCATAAATCCACATATTCCTGCTTATTTGGCGTTTTAAACGGGATATTTTGAGTGTTAACATGCTTAAAACTGAGTTTAAACACCATTTAAACGCTCTTTAAATCTTCAAAACGTGGTTATTTAAACCTTTTCGGCAAATATAATCGTATTAAACTGTGGTCCTAGTTCAATTGTGACCATGTAGCCTTGATATGATAATTTTATTTGGTTGCCTATATAAGCAAACGTATTTAGTTTTTGAACTGCGTTCATTAGATCATGTATTTGTTCAAGACTAAGTTGACCCGCTAAAAGTTTTTCAATTTGAGTGCTGCCAACTGTAACGGCGCTACTATATATAGGTGCGTTTTTACGTGACAATTCATTTAATAAATTTGCAGGCAAGTGCCCTAGCGTAAATTGCTGGCCATCAGCTCTGGATTTTTTAAGCGCTAACTTTGCTGCGTGTAAATTTACCTGCTTTATATAGTACTGCTGAGATTTCAAAACGGCTTCGTTAAATTGTGGGATTGCTAATTTTTGTAAGCCCGTTGATAAATTTATAACTGATTTTCCTGCTGCTATATCTGCACCTAACCATGCTTTGCCCGGATTATAATCCCAACCTAAATCTATGCCTGGCAATTTATTAAGTTCTTCACCTGTTGATGAATCTACAACTTTGAATGACTCCATAAATTTATTAACTTTTTCAGGTTTGCTAACTGATAAACCCATGCGTGCAATTTTCACCTTTATTAATTGCTAACACTTATAAGTATTTACGGGTAATCAATTCAGTAAAATCTAATCCCACTTATTGTGATTGGATCTAACGCGACGAATGTCTGTTGTTAAATATAATTAATATATTGTCTGCGATTTTTAATGTTTTTTGTGATCTATTTTTTGCTGCTCGCGCGGTGTTTTATTATTTTGAAAAATGACTTTCGATAGCCAGCCTCCAGCCTCGTTTACCATTGTATGATCAACCATGGTCACTAACTATTTTTAACCGACTCTCAAAAGTCCGATATTTTTTCGGTCAATCATTATAGAGTTACTTCTTTGTAAAATTATTTAAAGATATTAATTAGAAGAGATAATATATAAGCACTAAATACAAATAAGGTGTAGAGGATTTACGATTTTACTAAAGAAGATTAGAGTTTTTATTTCTAAAATGAGGCAGCGTCGAATTCCCTGCCACCTTTTCTTTGAATTGTCAGATTGTATGCTCAATTTTAAATTACTGGCACTGGGTAACAGTGCCAATAATGATTAATGAAGCGCAGCTGTAAATGGAATGTTCTTACAAATTTCAGCTTCTGCGATTAGTATTTCTTCTAATCGTATATCTACTTCATTTTTATCAAAATATTCATAAGCGAGTTCAACAAATAAGTTTTTATGTTTTTCTTCAGATTTTGCGATCGCAGCATAAAACTCTTTTTCTTTACCATCAGGTAGTGCTTGCGCTACTAGAGAAAAACGCTCATGCCCCCTCGCCTCTATAACAGCTCCAACTAACAAACGATCCATAAAAAATTCGTCACGGCCATTTCTAAATACAGCACGAATTTTTTTTACATAAGGATCTTTTTGATCATTTCCTAAATTTACATCTCGGTCAATCAACAGCTTTAAAACTTGTTTGAAATGAATCATTTCTTCAAGTGCGAGATCGGTCATTGCTTTTACAAGCTTACGACGATCTGGGTAATGCGATAACATAGACATTGCCATGCCCGACGCTTTTTTTTCTGCTGCAGCATGATCTTGTAAAAAGGTATCAAAGTCAGCCATAACTGCTTCGGTCCATGAAAATGGGGTGTGATATTTTAATTCAAACATAATATTTTTACTTAAGATCTAATAGTCAGATTTTAACGTAAATGGATTATAAAATCTTGTTGTTAGATATAAATTTACAATTACATTAACGCATAAAAAAGTTATAAATTTCCATTAGGATATAGCAACTTGTCAATTTTCCCATGAGCAGTTGAAGCTACCTTTAATGGGTGTTTTATTTCGTTCCATGCTGTTACTTTGCCACCAATGTTCATTCTTTCAAAATTAGTTAGTTCGCTTTTTATATCTAAAAATTGACACAACTTATTAAAACTATTTATATCAGAAATATCAATCGACAGAAAGTCATCAGGACGATTCGAAAAATATTGCTTTGCGCCATTTAAATGTGTTGTATAACATTGCTGTAAATATGCGTCACATTCTAATTTATCAAGGGACAAATCTTTAAATGTATTGAGGTAACAACGTTTAATGTGTGGGTTGAATCCCCCATCCTCTCTCATTAAATTTTTGTACATACGCGTTAAAAGCTGACGAATGGATGGGATCCATTTAACGAGCTCACGCTCTAAATAAATAAATTTTGAATCTGGGTAAAGAGTATCTAAATTTTGGTAATCATTAAAAATAGGCGTATCCGCAATAACTTTTGCGTCAATCATACAACGTTTAGTATAAGCCGTATGTGCGCAGCTAAAGTCCAGCTGTAAAAAAGCATTACACACACTCGTTGTGCCAGTTCTTGGTAAACCGATTATAAAAATTTTGGTAGGTGCATTCATAACTTACTTATCTAATTATAGGTTTTTTGGAGTAAACCATAGTTCGCTGTCGTTAAGCGGTGTTAATTTAGAGAGATGTTTGTTATCTAATTTAATGATTATTTTTTCGTGCAGCTTTGCATTTGCAATACTAGTGGCAAAATATTGATTAAATAACCTATCGAACTCCCCATTTTGTTGCATTCTTTCAAGGCCGATTTTTATAGCTTGATGTATATCTGGGCGCTTAGAGTTAACAAAATAATATATAGCTGCGGGATAGGACAAAGCTATATTGGGCACCGTTACAATATTTTCCTTGACCGATAACTGTTTTTTTTCCCATTCAATTTCTAAAATTGAGCGTGGAAAAGCATCGCCTCGGTTTCTAATAAGCATATTAAATAATGCGGCATAACTTGTCGATGTTGAGACCTGTAACCCGTTATCTCTCAAGATATCGGTATCAGGCCAGTCATGTCCTTGGATAAAATCAATATTATGAAAATGAAATTCATCTTTTATATCTTTAAATAACGGAAGCTTATCTTTCGTGGTAAACAATAATCGCCACCCATATAAACCTTTATAAATGGGAATACGTATCGGAGTAAAAATTCGCTCCCGCTCTTTACTTGTCATTGACCAACCAACATTGATCAGCTCCCCCTGCTCTAGCTCTTTTAAAGAACGACTTTGCACCATTTTTACTGATGATTGGAGAGTATGAGGTTGTTCACTATGCTCTAAAGCAAGTTTAAGTAATACAAGTGGATACCAATTATCCTGTTCATTCTCGCGTTCAGGCTTTGGATAAATAACATGTAATGGTTCACTGTTTTGCTTATTGTTAGCGTGAACATTCAATGTATATAAAAATAATATACTTAATAGTGTAAACTTACTAATTGCCATAACTAGAAAAGCCGACCCATCAACAAGATAGATGCGCTCAATGCAAGTGTTGCAAATGTTGACAGCATACCTATTACACGAAGTTTTAGTGTATCGTCGTTAATGGCTACAAAATGACAAATTCTCCCAAATACGAGTAATGTCCCTAAAGCATGGCAATAGTGGCTGCTTAATCCTTGATATTCAGCTAAAAAAATCAAGATTAAGGCAAAAGGTACATACTCGATAAAATTTCCATGAGCTCGCATTGCTCTTAATAATTGTGGGTTATTATCAGTTCCTAATGATATTTTGTTCGCTTTTCTTACTTTAACGACATTCATACTTAAATAGATATAGATAAAGGTCAGCACCGCTGCATAGAAAGATATAACCATAATAATAATCCCTTTTATTTTTTTATATAGTAACACAAGATTAATCAACAAATAGCCAGCAGTTACACTGATTTATATGCTAACGTGCTAAATATATACTGAAAAAAGGAAAGTTATGTTCGCACCTAGAAAAATAGCTGATAATTATAGAGAGCTGATCAATAGTATTGGTTTTTACCCATCAATGTTAGCCGTTGTATTTTTATTATTTGCTGTCTTTACAATGTCGATCGAGTATGCAGAATTTGTTAAAGCGCTTAAAAAATATCTATCAGTCGTATTAGTTGATAGTGAAGAAAATGCGCGAACTATTTTAAGTACGCTAGCTGGAAGTATAATATCTTTAACTGTTTTTAGTTTTTCAATGGTTATGATTGTACTTAATACAGCAAGTGCTAGCTTGTCGCCAAGAGTAATCCCGGGGTTAATAACCCGAAAATCACATCAAATGGTATTAGGGTTTTATCTCGGTAGTATTATTTATTCTATTATAATGTTAATAAACATAAAAAAAATCGATGACAATACAGTTGCGATCCCTGCTCTTGGTGTGCTTTTTTCGTTGATATTTGGGCTAATATCACTCGCCCTTTTTGTGTATTTTATTCACTCGATATCCAAGGCGATTCAAGTTGATAATGTACTAAATGATTTATTTAAACATACCAAAAACGTTATTAAGCATATCATTGCTCGCCAAGATGAGCATAAAGTAGATTGTTTTCCAGATTTTAATCAATGGTACTCTATAGAAAGTAGTACTGAAGGTTATTTCAAAGGCGTGCACAGTGACAAATTATGTGCTGTATTAGCTGAACATAATTTACAGCTTTATATTGTGGTGAACCAAGGTTTTTTTACAGTCAAGGGTTACCCGTTTTTAAAGTCCAGCCGAGATTTGAGTGAAGAGCCTGAATTAGTAGAAAAGTTATTGAACTGTTTTATTTTCTATATTGAAGAGTATATTAGCGATCATTACCGTTACGGCTTAACACAGATTTCTGAGATTGCAGTCAAAGCAATGAGCCCGGGTATAAATGATCCTGGGACAGCCGTTAAAGCAATTGATATGTTGAGCATATTACTGATCGAACGATTGAAAATAGCTGACACAAACTATTCGTTTAAGCACAGTGACAGCTCTCCTTTGCTGTATTTACATGAAACATCATTTGATGAACTATTGCACGATAATTTCACACCAATTCGTAATTACGCGAAAAGTGATGCATATGTAATGACCAATGTTTTGGAGGCTTTTAAAAATATTTTATTTGTTGCCAACGACAATGAAGATGCAACATGTAGTTTATTTAATTATTTAACTGCGATAATTGATGATATTAATCAGCAGATAAATAATGAATATGATCGAAAGGAAGTAACCAACATGCTAAATGCAATCTCTCGAATTAGCCCTAATCAAGGAGAGCAATTACTGGCACGTTTTAACGCGCCAGCAAAATGATTGTCACGTTTTATTTATTATCAATTAAATAAATAGCATAGCTAGAAGCGCTAATAACTAATTCACCAGCATGGTAAGCATCTGGTACAAAACTACCTGATTCGGCATCAGCCATGCTGGCCATTTTAGCTCTCATATAAGGTTGAGAGCTTGTTTCTATTGGCTTTAAAGATGCGCTATAAAGACCTTTAATTTCTACGTCGTAATCGGATGCGAATTCTTTTGCGGCACTTTTAGCATCTTGTATCGCCATTTTTTGCGCTTTTTGCTGTAATTCGTCATACCTGCTTGATATAAATTGCGTATTATTAATTTCGTTAATTCCGCCACTTACAAGGTTTTGCAATAATAATGGGTATTTATCAACTTCTTTTAACGTTAATGACAAGCTACGTGAAACCCTAAAGCCAACAAACTCTTGCTTGTTTGTCTCTCGGTTATATTGGTTTTCTCGGTGGATACTAATTTGGCCAGCATTAATGTCTTTATCTAATACACCAGCTTGTTTAGCTAGCTTAATGGCTTTTGCCATTGTTGTGTCAGCTTTTTGTTTTGCTAGCATTAAATCTTTATGTATTTCAACAATACCTACACTCAGCTTGACATTATCAGCTACAGTTGTAACTTGTGCTTGGCCTTGAATATATATATGTGGGGCATCAGGAGTTGTATTTGCAAATGTATTGAAACTTAAAGCTGCAGCTAACAATGATAAATAACGCATAAAGATCCTTAATAGTTTTAGTGTAGCTATTAGATACCCTAAGTGGTTAATTGAAAATGAACAAGTATAAAAAAACAGACCGAAGTCTGTTTTTATTTTTTAACGGTTAAATACTACAACGTTTATAATTGCGATATTTTGGTAACCAATAGTTTCTATCAATGGCTGCCCATAACATATCATCACTGATCTCAAGTGCAACGCCTTCTTCAATTGCTTTTTTAGCAACGCCAAATGCAATACGTTTACTTAAGGTTTCGATCTCTGTTAGTGCAGGAAGCAAACTGCCTTTCCCGGTGTTAGCTCGTGGCGATGATTCAGCTAGTATTTCACTTGAGACCATCAACATTGCATCGGTAATACGTGTTGCTTTAGCCGCGATAACACCTAAACCAATACCAGGGAAAATATAGCTATTATTGCACTGCGGTATAGTAAATGTTTCACCATTGAATACAACAGGTGCAAATGGACTGCCGGTTGCAACAATCGCGTTACCTTCGGTCCAGTTGATTACATCTTCAGGAAGTGCTTCGACTTGCTTTGATGGGTTACTTAGCGGGAAGATAACTGGTTGCGCGCAGCCACTATGCATAGCACGGATGACCTGCTCAGTGAATAAACCCGGTTGACCAGATACGCCAATTAAAATATCAGGCGCGGCACAATGCATCACATCTAATAACGAAGCAAATTCGCCACTGTATGTCCAATCTGCTAACTTTTCTGTCGGTTGTGCAAGTGATTGTTGGAAGTCACGTAAACCTTGCATACCAGCTGTCACTAAGCCAAAACGATCAACCATAAACACTTGGCTGCGCGCTTGTTCGTCTGTAATACCTTCCGATATCATTTGTGTGATGATTTGTTCTGCAATACCACAGCCTGCAGAACCTGCTCCAACAAACACAACTTTCTGCTCAGATAACTTTGAGTTTTTTACACGACATGCAGCAAGCAATGAACCAACAGTGACAGCCGCAGTGCCCTGTATATCATCATTAAAACTACAGATCTCATCACGGTAGCGCTTTAATAACGGCATAGCGTTTGGCTGTGCAAAATCTTCAAATTGCAACAGCACGTTTGGCCAGCGACGCTTAACTGCTTTGATGAAGAGATCTAAAAATTCATCGTATTCATCTTGTGCAATACGTTTATGGCGTGCCCCCATGTACATTGGGTCGTTTAATAGTTTTTCGTTATTAGTTCCTACATCAAGCATAACTGGTAATGTGTACGCAGGGCTTATACCACCACATGCGGTATAAAGAGACAACTTACCGATTGGAATACCCATACCACCGATCCCTTGGTCGCCTAAACCAAGAATGCGCTCACCGTCGGTTACAACGATGACTTTTACTTTACCTTTGGTCGCATTACGCAGTATATCGTCGATTTGGAAGCGATCTTCATAAGATATAAATAAACCACGAGCACTGCGATAAATATCAGAGAATTTTTCGCAGGCATCGCCCACTGTTGGGGTGTATATGATAGGCAGCATTTCTTCAAGATGGTCACGCACTAAACGATAATAAAGTGTTTCGTTGTTATCTTGAATCGCACGCAAATAAATGTGCTTATTAAGGTTATCGTTAAAGCTTGAATACTGTTGGTAACAACGTTCAACTTGTTCTTCGATTGTTTCGTAGCGAGGAGGCAGTAATCCTGCAAGGTTGAAACTTTCGCGCTCTTTTTGAGTAAATGCACTGCCTTTATTTAATAGAGGAGTTTCAATCAAGCCTGGGCCTGAGTGATGAATATAAAGATAATTTGGATCGGTATTTGTAGTCATAATTCCAAGCTTAACGAAGTCTTTAATTTTGATCTGCCATTATTACCGTTGAATATTAAAAAGCAATGACATTCAACCTTGTCAGACCATTGACGATACGAGAAATACGCACATTTATTATGTGCGTAGCGTGTTATTGTACATTAAGTTAGTACTGTGATTAAGGCTTATTCACAGCGTTTTTATGTTCTTTAAGAACAAAATTCTGTTCGCTTAATGCGATACCCTCTCTGCGTGGATCAGCTGCACCATATAATTTACCGTTGAGCAGCTCAACTGCATGTAATCCAGAGTTTAAATCAACTTGTCTTACTGTATGACCACGCTTTTTTAGATCGGGAATGATACTTTCAATAGCGGTGCCTTTTTCTACACTGGTATAGTTATTACGATTAGTGATACGTGGTAAGTCAATTGCTTGTTGCGCGGTTAATTGCCAATCAAGTACGCCAATTACAACATGCGCTACATAATTTATGATACGACTTCCCCCCGGTGAGCCTACAACTAAACGTAAACTGCCGTCTTTATTAAAAACCATCACTGGCGACATTGAGCTTCGAGGTCGTTTACCTGCCTCAACTCTATTTGCTAATAACATGCCATTTTTGTAGGGTGACAATGCAAAGTCAGTAAGCTGATTATTTAATATAAACCCGTTAACCATGACCGTTGAACCAAATGCCATTTCTATCGAACTGGTCATTGAAACGGCATTACCTTTTGCATCCACAATTGATACATGAGTGGTTGAAGGTAACTCGTAAGCATCATCTTGTGCGTAACTTAGTAATGGACGGGGCTGACCTGCTTCTGCTTTTTTATCATGTTCTGTAATTAGTGTTGCTCGTTGACTCACGTAACTATGAGCGAGTAACTCTCGAGTGGGAATGTCTGCAAAGTCAGGATCCCCCATATATACATTACGATCAGCAAAGGCTAATCGAGATGCTTGGCTAAAGTAATGAATCGCTTTGGCCGAATTAGGCTGGTATTGGCGCATATTTTTGTCTTCAAGTAATGCAAGTATTTGTAATACAGCAACACCACCACTGCTTGGTGGTGCCATAGAGCAGACGTTGTATTCGTGATATGGCGTACAAACCGCATCACGTTGTTTACTTTTATAATTAGCTAAATCAGTTAATGCGAGCGTACCGGGTGCTACGACTGAATGCTGTACCGCATCCACCATTTTTATCGCGTTATCGCCTTTGTAAAAAGCATCGATCCCCTTACTGGCTATCTCTTTATATAGATCAGCTAAGGGTTGGTTGGTTTTTAGCACACCTGCTGCCAAAGGCTTACCATCTGGGAAAAAGTAATCTCGGATCGCAGGAAGCTTGGTCACACCAGGGTTTATCTGTTTCACTAATAACGCATGCAACCGCGGTGATACAATAAAACCGTGTTCTGCAAGTTCAATGGCAGGCTTAAAAAGTGCAGCCCATTCAAGGTTGCCGTATTCTTTATGGGCTTGAGCCAATGCATGTAATACACCTGGCACACCGACTGAACGCCCTCCAACGACTGCATCAATCCATGATGCAGCTTTACCATCTTTATCTAAAAACAGCGATTCGTCTGCATTGCTTGGTGCTGTTTCTCTACCATCAAATGTTGTTAACGCATTCTTTTGTTTGTCGTAATGAAGTAAAAATGCCCCACCACCAATACCAGACGATTGTGGCTCAACAAGTGTTAATACCAATTGTGTTGCTATAGCGGCATCAACCGCACTCCCACCGCTTGCTAATATTGTTTGACCCGCTTGTGTTGCATATGGATTTGCGGCTGCAATCATATATTCATCACCAACAACGTGTTGTTTTTGCTCAAGTCCAGTAGCAGCTTCTGGCTCACGTATTTCTGGGGGTAATTGGCTTGCAAAAACAGGCAGTGTTAATAACGTTAAACTAAAAATGATACTGGTATGGGCGTGTGAAAACATAAAAAAGCTTAATTGCATTGAGATATTTGGCATCTTAAAGTTAAACGGGCACAATATGCAAAATATTATGTAAAAAATAAGAATAAAATGGTCAATTTACCAATTCAACCCAGCTATATATTACCGCCTCTGTGTTTAATGGTACTGAGTGCACTTTTTGCTTTATTTAGCCTCAATGATTCCTTAGAGTTTAATCGCCAATTAATTGAACAAGGCCAAGTGTGGCGTTTAATAAGTAGTCAATATGTACATACTAATTGGGCACATTTAGGATTAAATTGCGCCGGTATCATTTTAATTTGGGCATTGCATGCTGAACACACAAAACCGCTTGTATATGGTGCACATACAATTGTGCTCGCCACATGGTGTGGTATATGTATTTACTATTTTTGCCCTGATATTGAAATCTATACAGGGTTAAGTGCATTACTGCACGGGGTTATTGTGTGGGGTGCTATAAAAGACATTACCGTTGGAATGAAGACGGGATGGCTATTATTCTTTGGTATTTGGGCAAAAATATTATTTGAACAACTTGAAGGTCCTAGTGCACAAGTAAGTGAACTTATTGCCTCTAATGTGGCTATTGATGCACATCTCATTGGTGCAATTGGAGGCGTGTTATTAGCTATACCGCTAATTTTTAAGTTAATAAAAAAACGCCAAGCATAAACTTGGCGTTATTTTTTATTTACAGACTGTGATTAAAGAGTCTCTTTAAACATTTTGTAAATACGGCGATACTCATCTAACCAACTTGATGGTTGTCTAAAACCATGCGGCTCAACTGGGTAAATGGCTGTTTCAAAGTTTTCTTTTTCAAGTTCTATCATACGCTGTACAACACGTACCACATCTTGAAAGAACACGTTGTCATCAACCATTGGGGCATTGATCAATAAGCGGTTTTTTAGGCCCTCAGCAAAATAAATTGGTGAACTGCGCTCATATGCGATTGGATCTACATCTGGGTGGTTTAAGATATTTGACGTATAAGGTCCGTTATAATGTGCCCAATCAGTTACAGGGCGAAGCGCTGCACCCGCTTGAAATAAATCAGGCTGAGTAAATAATGCCATAAAGGTCATAAAACCACCATATGACCCACCATAAGTACCTACAGCGGCTGTATCAACATTCGCATTGTCAGCCATCCAGCTTACACCATCGGCTAAATCTTGAATTTCTGGTGTGCCCATCTGACGATAAATAGCGGTACGCCAATCACGGCCATAACCTTTTGACGCCCTGTAATCCATGTCCATTACCACATATCCTTCAGAGGCGAGTAGCGAGTGGAACATAAATTCACGAAAGTAACCTGACCAACCCATGTGTGAATTTTGTAAATAGCCAGCACCATGGTTGAAGATGACTGCTTTACGGTTTTGGCCGCTTTCGCCCTCTACGTAATCCGCTGGGTAATATACTTTTGCATAAATAGGTTGTTCAGTATGACTAGAGGGAACTGCAATGATTTTAGGTGCAATGAGTTTTTTAGCTAAAAACTCTTCAGATACAGTATTAGTTAAACGTGTAGCTTGAGTGTTAGCTTTTGCCGGTGCTACATAAAGCTCGGCCGGTTGCATAATTTTTGAATGTGTTAGCAACAGTTTAGTTTGATCTGGACTTAATTGATAATCGGTCATCCCATCAAGATTAGTAACTTGCTCTGATTGGCCTGATTCAACATTTACTTTGTAAATCTCGTATAACCCTGGGTGTTCAACATTCGCTTTATAATATATAGCGCTATTGTCATCAGTGAGTGTTAGATTTGAAACAACAAAGTTACCCTTTGTAAGCTCAGTAGCCTTACCTGTAAGCGGCTTTTTATAAATATGGCTATAGCCTGACTCTTCAGATAAATAATACAAGGTGTCTGAGTTATTTAACCAACCAAAATCATTATACGTGTAATTAACCCAGGCATCATCATGAAGACGATGCTGCGATACAAGTTTGCCTTCGTCCACATTAACGGTCGCTAGCCAACGATCTTTGTTATCCCATGCTTCAAGCATAACAGCGACTTGATCGCCTGTATCATTCCATACTATTGCGCCTTGATCCCAGCCCCAATCCATCATTAGGTTTATATCGCGCGGTGCTTTTTCTGATTTATACGTTTTACCATCACGGGCATAGTTTTCTGTTTTTACAGAGGCTAGCACGTCTTCATCAAACCCAGGAAGGCTCGTCATTGAAATTGTTTTTTGGCTATTGTCGGTTAAATCAATATAAATAAGTTCAGAGCCGGCTGATTTTTCATCTGCTACACGTCTGCGTACTTTCTCAGCTTTAATTGTGCCATCGTCACCAATGTAGTTAGGCATTATATCAGCGTCATCGCGCCATGATTTTTGATCTTTAATAACCGCAAGGATGGCTTGACCATTTGGTGATAACTGCGCATTTACCAGCGTTTTGCCTTTACCTAAATAAAATTGGGCATTGGCAATAGAGGTGTTTTGTTTTGTTAACTGCTCTTTACGAGTTTGCTTGTCTTGCTTGTTTTTATGCATCAAAGAGACATAATCAATTAGTTTATGCTGCTCTTTTGCTATATATGTAGCAGGCGCTTCTACACCTTTGGGTTTATCACTTAGCTTAATATTCGCAAGTTCACTTGTAATACCTGTAGCTAAATCAACTTTATTAAAAGTGGTGCCTTGTCGATAAACAAGTGCGCCGTCATTCAAAAATTGTAAATTAGACTCTCTGGCACTACTGTGAGTAACCTGTTTTATAGCACCCGTTTGAACATTTTTTACAAATACATTGCCTTCAAATGTGTACGCTTGCAATTTCTTATCATTTGAATAAACCGCATTTTTAGTGCCAAGTGTATGATGTGCACTTAAGGCAACTTGCTCTGCTGTTTGCGATGTCACACTTTGACTAAATACATCTCGTAATTCATTACCTTGTTGCTTACGCGCATAAAAAATAGTGCTTGAATCTGCAGACCAATATGCACGCTCAGGTTGACGCCCTAACCAATCAGGATGAGCCATTGCTTGCTCTAGTGTAATAGCTGTTGAGCCAGTATCTTGTGGGGTTACGACAACATTTGGGGCTACTGTTTTTGTAATAGGTGCTTGTGATGCTGTTGATTGACAACCTGAAAGCATAAAGCTAGATGCTACGGCAAGTGCAACTAAGGTTTTTTGAGTAGAAGATTTAAAAGTCATAGTGCTTCTGTAAGGTTATTATAATTAACCTAATTTAATCAGAAGCACCTATGTAATAGCAATTTTTTTAGATAAACAACACAACTTTGCTGTTCAATTACTTCATTGAAATATCTAGCCAGACCATACGATGATCTGATGATGCATTGCGGTCTTTAATAAGCCGATACAATTCGCTGTTTTTTACAGGCCAAAAGACACCGCCATCCACTATATCTAATCCATAGGTAGATGGTAATACATAATCAACCCGCGCTTGCCAATAAGCAGTGTACGCAGCACCGTACTTTTGTGGGTAACTGGTTTTAGCCCCTTTACTGTGAGGTACAAATTGGCTATTGATCAACGGGTTTTTTAGTAACTGATTTGTCGTATCTGGGCGTTTTTTATCGCCCTCAGGTGCGGCATTTAAGTCACCAACAATAACAAAGCGCGATTGCGCAGCTAACCCCCCTTTTACGCCTTTGTCATCGTATAAATAGTTTGCGTTGGCAACATAGTCTTTTATTAAGCGTATTTCATCGTGATTACGTTTACCGTTTCGATCTTCAGCGCCATCAAATACCGGTGGTGTTGGGTGTGAAGCAATAACATGAAGTGTGTTGCCTTTTATTTTAACGGGAATATCCCAAAATGACTTTGAGCTTACACGTAGCGCTTGCCATTCTTCATTGTTATACCAATTCTCACCTGTTACTGGATCTACAGGCATTTGAGCACCAGGCATATCTTTATTCTTGAAATTTTGAAGAGTACGAATGTTATCAAAATCGATTGGATAACGTGACAGCACAGCCATACCATAATGGCCTTCAAACAAACCAAAGCCATACGCATCGCCTTTTACACCTGTAACCTGCCCATCATTATCAAGGTCGAACGGTGTTTTTAACCCGGTGTTAACCGGTGCAATGTAGGTATAAGGGTAATTAATAGCAGGTTGTTTGTTTTGGCTTTTAGTTAAATAATGCGTCTTAAAGTATTCAATGCCTTGCTCTTTAGCCACATAATCAAACTCATTGAGGAGTAAAATATCAGGGCGAACACGTTGGATAATTTCGGCAATATTTTTAATTTGTGGGTGGTTATTTTGCAGCGCTTCAATTAATGCATTTGGGTTAACTTGTTCACCTTGTTTGGTATAATTTGTCGCATCCATACTCACATTAAACGTTGCAACGCGTAATGTGTCTGCAGCAAACGCTGCGCTAGAAGTACCGGCAAGTAGTAACACACTACTAATCGCAGCCATATAAACCTTACTATTCATTATATGAATCCATCTAAAATTAATAATAAAATGACACTGCTTACCACTATCCACAAAAATGTAGCCATTATAAAGGGCTTAAGTCCTGCTTGCTTTAATACTGCAAGCGATAACCCACTGCCAATTAAAAATAAAGTCATCACTAATACTTGTTTTGCCGCACTATTGATAAGTTGCCAGGCCTCTGAAAATTGCGGTAAATAGGTGTTGATCAATGCAGCGGCTAAAAAGCCGATGATAAATAAAGGAATGCTGGCTTTTTCTTCTGAGCGCCAAAATACCCCTGCTAATGTGGTATACGGAATGATCCACATTGCACGAGTAAGCTTGACTGTAGTGGCAATGCTCAGTGCAACTGCACCATACGTAGCCGATGCACCCACTACGCTACTAGTATCATGAATAGCTAAAGCAGCCCACAATCCAAATTGTTCTTGGCTTAAGTTAAAATAATGGCCGATACTGGGAAATAACAATAGCCCAACGCCATTAAGCAAAAATACCACCCCAAGGGCAACGGCAACTTCATGATCTTTTGCTTTTATAACTGGCGCCATAGCGGCAATGGCGCTACCGCCGCAAATTGCCGTGCCAAAGGATATTAGCACGCCGGTATTACGATTAAGTTTAAAAACTTGTGTTAAAATTTCACCTAATCCAATAATCGCGGTGATACTGACTATTGTTAATACAAGTGAGCTTCGCCCCACTTCTATTACTTGGTTAAAATCAACAGCAAAACCCAGGCCAACAACCGCCGCTTTTAACATCCACTTACTGGCTTTTTGAGATAAGTCGGCGAAAGGGTTTCCTAAAAATATGGCGAAAGCCGCGCCAATAATCAGAGCACTGCCAGCACCAACCCAAGGTGTAATACACAGAGCAAGTAAAATAAGGTACAAAGGTTGTGTTATCGTGTTTGATAAAGACATTTCAATCCTATGGACGTACTAACTTAGCGGTAAGCTTATCAACCATTGGGGCTACAAATGTAACAGTTGGAAACGCGATACAAAATGCAAAGATCCACGCTTTTAGCCACACAGATATAATAGTATCAATTATGCCAACATTAAAAATTGAAATAACTAACGACATAAAACCAGACATAAACAATGCCATAAAAAAAGCAAATACAATGGCTCGATACCTAGCGCTTATCATTGGCAACATCCTTTTTTAGGTACTATTAAAAAAGCCGAGATAAACTCGGCTTATAACTAATTTAAAATCAGCGCGGTGCTGGTGGCAAGCACTCCGGGATAATCTTCCTCAGGAAGATGCTCTGAGAGCTCCGCTAAGCGCTCCCCTAGCTCATGGAGGGTTGCTGCTGAGACATTTATATGACCCATTTTTCTACCTGGTTTCGCAGTTTTTCCATACCAGTGGCTTGTTACATCGGGTACGCTGAGTACCTGCGTAGGTATAGCGGCTTGACCTAATACGTTTATCATTGCAGTGACTCGTTGTAATTGCGTATTACCAAGTGGTAATCCTGCAACGGCACGCATATGATTTTCAAATTGACTGCTGTGTGTACCTTGTTGTGTCCAATGACCAGAATTATGAACACGTGGGGCAATTTCATTCACAAGTAATTGCCCGTCAACATCAAAGAACTCAATAGCTAATACACCAACATAATCAAGCTCAGTCGCTAATTTGTTAAAGGCATCTTCAGCTTGCTGTTGGATAGTCGTCTTCTCTTTCCCAGCAATTGATAATGTTAGTACACCATTGGTGTGCTGATTTTCAGTTAACGGATAAATAACGGTATTACCGCTTTTGTCTCGCGCACCAATAATCGATACTTCGCGATCAAAAGGGATCATTTGCTCAGCGATAATAGAATGCGGCGCTATATCGGTCCCTGATGCTATAAAGTCAGCCATTTCAGACCAAATTTGTTCGATTTGCTCATCTGACTTTAATCGCCATTGACCTTTCCCATCATAGCCAGCTTGACACGTTTTAATCACTAACGGTTTGCCTAAAGCAATAACGGCTTGTTCTAGATGAGCTTTTTCTGTTATTAACTGATAAGGCGCACATTTTACAGATGTTTTACTAAGCAATGCTTTTTCAAGAGCACGATCGCCCCCTGTTTTAATGGCGGCTTTACCTGGGTAAAACTTATTGCTTGCACAGCATAATGTAAGTACGTCATCAGGGATATGTTCAAACTCAGCAGTAATTGCATCTGCTTGATCAATTGCTTGAGTTAATGTTGTGGTATAAACTTCACCCGTTAATGGATGGACAACTTTTTGGCTACCGACATCGTAAGCAACCACATTTAAATTAAGTGGTGCACCCGCTAAACACATCATGCGTGCTAACTGACCTGCACCTAAAATTAAAATAGTCATATTACTCTGCTGGGTTCGGATTAGCTAAAATTGTTTCAGTTTGTTCTTTACGAAACGCTTCGATTTTTGCAAACATCTCAGGTTGATGACACCCTAAAATTTGTGCGGCTAATAAACCTGCATTTGCAGCACCGGCATCACCTATGGCTAAAGTACCCACTGCAACGCCTTTTGGCATCTGACAAATAGATAATAATGAGTCTACCCCATTGAGTGTTTTTGATTTCACAGGAACACCTAATACTGGTAACGAGGTAAAGGCCGCAGCCATACCAGGTAAATGCGCAGCACCGCCAGCACCAGCGATAATAACTTTAATTCCGCGCTCTGCCGCAGAACTTGCATAATCAGCAAGCAGTTGAGGAGTGCGATGCGCAGAAACAACTTTAGTCTCGTATGCAATGCCAAACTTATCTAGCATAATCGCTGCGTGTTCCATAGTTGGCCAATCTGATTTGGAACCCATAATAATGCCAACAACACTCATAAATACTCCTCAGTAATAGTTTTGTACTAATAGCGGACTTATGTCCGCATTTATGGCACGTATTATATACCCAAGCCACATCAAGATGCGAGTGTCGTTAGCATTAAAAGCGATTTAAGCAAGGCATTGAAGCAAATAATGACTGTGATCTTTTAAAATCGGTAACGTAGTACAAACAGCTTTTAAACCAATTCGAGGGCGCTTCACGGGCACTTACTTTCTGCGTTATTACTCCTTAAAAGGGATCGCCATTATTGCGAAGTCACGCTGACTATTAAGCTATGGGAAAACGTGGAATGTAATCTTTCTGCAGGCCTGTGTATTAATGGCTAAATTGCAAGTATCAAAAAACAAAAAAGCCATGACAGGCATGGCTTTTTTTGAACGAATTAAAATTTAGCTTTCTTTACTCGCTAAGTATTCAGAATAAGTGCCTCTGAAATCAATTATTTTACCGTCTTTAACTTCCCAGATACGTGTAGCAACAGATGATACAAATTGACGGTCGTGGGATACGAATAATAACGTACCTTCATATGCTTCAAGCGCAAGGTTGAGCGCTTCAATTGATTCCATATCCATGTGGTTAGTTGGTTCATCCATTAATAGGATGTTTGGCTTATGCATCATAATCTTGCCAAACAGCATTCGACCTTGCTCACCACCAGAGATAACTTTAACAGATTTAGTTATGTCATTTTGTGAAAATAACATACGGCCTAAGAAACTACGAACAACTTGCTCATCGTCACCTTCTTGTTGCCATTGCTCCATCCATTGAAACAAATTGAGATCTGTATCAAACTCATCAGCATGATCTTGCGCGTAATACCCTATATTATGATTTTCAGACCACTTAAACTCACCTTGTTTAGGTGCTAAGCGCCCTGCCAGCGTATTTAAAAGTGTTGTTTTACCCACACCGTTTTCACCAATAATCGCAATTCGTTCGCCAACTTCAACTAAGCCTTCAAGGTCGGTGAAAAGCATATCGTCAAAACCTTGGCCAAGATTTGTCATTTCTAATGCATTACGGAATAATTGTTTTTCTTGCTCAAAACGAATAAATGGGGTTTGGCGCGATGATGCTTTAACTTCATCTAACTGAATTTTATCAATGCGCTTAGCACGCGAAGTTGCTTGCTTAGCTTTAGATGCATTCGCAGAGAAACGAGAAACAAACTGTTGAAGTTCTGCAATTTGATTTTTCTTTTTAGCGTTTTCACTTAGTAAACGTTCGCGGGCTTGTGTTGCTGCAAACATGTACTCATCATAGTTGCCCGGGTAAATGCGTAATTCACCGTAGTCAATATCGGCCATGTGTGTACACACTGAGTTTAAGAAATGACGGTCATGCGAGATGATGATCATTGTACAGTCACGTTGGTTTAAAACGTCTTCAAGCCACTTGATAGTGTAAATATCCAAGTTATTGGTAGGCTCATCAAGTAGCATAATATCTGGATCTGAAAATAATACCTGAGCCAATAGCACGCGTAGCTTAAAGCCCGGCGCAATTTCAGACATAGGACCGTAGTGTTGCTCAGTCGCAATACCAACACCTAAAAGTAATTCACCCGCTTTTGATTCAGCAGAATAACCATCCATTTCAGCAAATTCTGTTTCAAGATCGGCAACTTTCATACCATCGGCTTCGCTCATTTCTGGCAAGCCGTAAATACGGTCACGCTCTTGTTTTATTTCCCACAATTCCTTATGGCCCATGATCACAGTATCGATTACTGAGTATTCTTCATAGGCAAACTGGTCTTGATTAAGTTTAGCGACACGTTCGTTTGGATCAGTGCTTACATTGCCAGCTGATGGTTCAAGCTCACCACTTAAAATTTTCATAAATGTTGATTTACCACAACCATTAGCGCCGATTAAACCATAACGGTTTCCTTCGCCAAATTTAGCTGAAATATTATCAAATAATGGTTTAGCACCAAATTGCATGGTGATGTTAGCTGTACTAATGATAGCGCTACCCTCCAAGGGGAAAACAAAGGAATAAAATTGGCTGGAGTTTAAACTAAATAACGCAATTTTTCTATGAATTATTAGTGTAATAGCAAAAGCCTGAGTAGCATTATTATTAAATAAAACCAACCCAAAAGAACTGCTATTTTAATGAGTTTTAGCGAACTTAAAACCCTGTTTACGATTAATTTACAGTTAAATTTCCTCCATGCTTTTTAAATGATTTTTTTTCACTTTAGACCCAAATAGAGCTTTGTTAGTCTTCGCCGCTAAACACACAATATGAAATAATTTAAACAAGGCAGTACCGCATGAAGAAAATATTAGTTGCCGCTACTCTCACGAGTATTTTAATTACGCCAAATCTCTATGCTATCGAAATTTATAAGGATGATAAAAATACCGTTACCATAGGTGGGTTTATCGATGCGCGCGTTATTAATACGCAAGGGCAAACAGAAATTGTAAATGGTGCATCACGAATTAATTTTGATTTCAGTAGAGAACTAAACGATGAATGGACGGCGTTAGCCTTACTTGAATGGGGAGTAAACCCTGTTGGCAGTAGCGACATTATTTATAATAACCGCTTTGAATCAATTCAAGATGAGTTTTTATATAACCGATTGGGTTATGTGGGCTTAGCACATGAAAAATATGGTCAGCTGACTCTTGGTAAACAGTGGGGAGCTTGGTATGACGTTGTTTATAGTACCAACTACAGCCTTGTTTGGGACGGAAATGCCGCCGGTGTATATACATATAATAAAGACGATGGCGCTGTAAATGGCACCGGTCGAGGTGACAAGCTACTGCAATACCGAAACACATTTGGTGATTTTAGTATTGCCACACAAGTACAATTGAAAAATGATAACTTTTATACCTGTGATATTGACGCAATATCACAATCAGCATGTGAAGATCTGTGGAATTCAGGTAATACAGCGGCCCAAAAGGTAGAATTTAATTCAACTTACGGCGCTGCGCTGACCTACTCAATGACAAATAAGATAAAACTTACCGCAGGTGTCAACCGTGGTGAATTTAATATTGCCTACGGAGATGGTCAAAATAAGTCAGTCGTTGACTTAATATATGGTGCAGGTATTACCTTTGGTAAAATCAGTTCTCGCGGCCTTTATGTTGCAGCAAATATAAATAAAAATAAAAATCACGACACTGATAATTTAGGCCGGTTAATCAAAGATGCTATTGGTGTTGAGACTTTTGTCGCTTACAGGTTTGATAACGACTTTAGACCATTTGTAGCCTACAACGTATTTAATGCAGGTGCTGACTACGTAATTCAACCAAACTTCAATGCCGACCCAAACGATGTATTTAAGCGTCAGTTTGCGGTGGCTGGTTTGCACTACCTTTTCGATGAAGACACAATTGTATATATTGAAGCGCGTAAAGACTTTAGCGATTTTACAAGTAGCAATAAACAACAACAAGCTTCAATGGAGCAATCTGAAGATGATGGTATAGCATTTGGGTTTAACTATACTTTATAAAATTTAAATAAGCAGAGCTTACATGTTCTGCTTATTTCTGACTTTACTGATCCACACTCTTTTCTTTAGTTCTTTTAATCGTTGTAGCCATAGAAATAATGAAAGTAAACATACTCCTGAAGTAAACTTTCCTTTGGTAATTATTAATGAGCCTTGCACCTTTGTTGAGATTATGATTATCAAAAAAAATGTATGATGTGTTCTTTTTCGTGTGTGATACTAATAAGGAGTTTTCTGTTCAATACTTTGCATATACGCGTCATTTTTCTATAAATTTATTATAGCGAGTTAGCGCACTTTCGACGCTTAATGCTGGGTTCTCAGAATGCTCTGCATGTGCATTTATGGTGCTGTGCCACTCAAGGCGGTCATTTCTATTTACTGTTAATGTATCTTCAAGCTTATTAAACGCATTAAGCATTAGTGGATGCTCAGCCCCACCAACTGAAATGTACAAATAAGTTGGCCGATGTAACTCGTGTAACGATGTTTGTAAAAAATCAGTAAAGTGTTTTACAACAGTCATATCGTCATACCACGCAGCAGGGCTAAACGCGAAATAACCATTAAAAAGCTCTGGTTTTGTATGCAATGTGTAAAGTACAAAACTACCGCCTGCTGAAAAACCACTTAAGATACGATCATCTGTTAGCTTATAATTTGAAGACAGGTAAGGGAGTAATTCAATTTCAATAAATTGTAAAAATTTATCAGCCTCACCTCGCGCTTCAAAATTCGGCTCAGGTCTAGCATCAGTATTTACATCTTGTCGAGCATATGGCGGCACTAAATCTCTATTACGTGTGAATTCCCAAAATTGATTTGGAATTGACACTAATATAACTCCATTTTTAGTGTGTTCGTTAAGCACAGCATCCCATTTTGTTAAGTTAAAATTACCATCAGTCCTGATAATTAACGGGTAAGCTTTATTTGAATCAAAATTCTCAGGTAATCGAATAAATACCTTTCTTGACTCATTCAATACATTAGATTCTATTGTAATATCCATAAAGGAGGATACATAATGATCATTATAACGCGCAGTAAGTGTAATCACTCCCACCAATGCAATGACTAAACAAAAAGTAATTATATGACTTTTATTTATTTTCATTCGTTCTTTGTAATGAGATTTTAGAGTTCACAAAACGTATCAAAAAATAGATAACAAGTCACATCTTTATTATAAGTAAGCACAGTGACTACACTTAAAACAGGCGAACAAGATGAAGGGCTAAATAATCATTTTGTTATAAACGCTTTTTTTAAGGCAAGATACCCCTCTTTTGGGCCTAAAATAAGCCACAGCATGATCAAGCCACCAGGGATCAATATACCTTTAAGTAACGGGCCTAACATGTAAGAATAAAAACCGATGAATGGTAAAAATAAAACATAACCGATAACACGTTTGAAAAAATTCATTTTGCTTCCTTTTTATTGAGCGTGCTCATAAATATAATTGAGCGCGCTCAACAAATCAAGCTATGTAATTTAAGTCACTCTAAAAAACAAATAAAGTAATGAAATAAATGAATAAAAAAAATATAACACGGCATAAAATTTTAGATTCTGCTTGGCTCTTATTTTTAAATCAAGGCTATGAGCAAACATCTACACGGCAAATAGCTAATAATGCAGGTGTTGCAACCGGCACGGTATTTAGTCATTTTGAAAACAAAATTGACCTACTTAAAGCTGGTATGCATCAGCAGATAGGCACAATAATCATGCAGTCAAAAGAGACCGATGTTCAACATTCACCTCGATTGAAATTACATCATTACGCCCAACCGTTATTTGAATTTTATTGTAGTAATATTGAATTTAGTAAAATACTAATTAGCGATATGATTTGGCAAACTGAGTTTTTTGAGCTGCAAATAAATGACTTTAAAGCACTACTATTTAGTGAACAACCTCAATTTGATGACATTAAAGCGTCTATAATGATGGATTGTTATTTTATGACAATTATTTCAGGTTTGAATCAAACAACCCCCGATCCAAAAAAAATGTTACGCATGTTAATGAATAAAATAGCAATTATCTAGCTTATAACTGTAGTTTTAAGCTACTTAATTCACAATATGTAATTAAAGCCTAATATTATTAGGCTACCATTTCCAACCACAGCTTTTATATGGCGCTGAACCTTTTCTATGTTGGTAATTGAATATTACGCAATTTATCAATTGTTAAGTGCAGCTCAACTTAAATTAATTTCTATCGGGTTGTTCATCTAAAAGTTTTATTGCATATTCCAACGCAGAGTCTTTACTCTCCTCAAGGTCTTTGATGTTAGGAAACTCAAATGCATGTTCCACAGGAACTCCGACAAATTCATAGCTTTGCCCTTCACTGTCGGCATAAAACTCATTAGATAACGTAATCCCCCAACCATTTGGTAGTGCTTTTATCAACGCATCACTTAAGGCTCCATAACTATTTTCACCGATGAATATCACATTATTCCTCGCCTTTAATGCTATTAAAAACACCTCTGCAGCACTTGGCGTGAGGTGACTGGTAATCACAACAATTTTACCAACGAAAGGTTTAATGTTTGCGGGGGAAACAAGTATGCCTTTCTTTTCACTCATGCCAGTTGGAACTTTGAAGCTTTTAGTGCCAATTCGAAGTGGTTTATCTATAAGGTAGGACATTATTTGTAAAGCGACTAAATCACTTCCGCCAGAACTATCCCTAAGGTCTATAATCACTCCTTTAGAGCGATTAAAGTGTGGCGTTATCTTTTGCATTACTTCCTGTGTTTCATGTGCATCGAAACTTTCGACTCTAAAGTACGAACCACCACCTTTGAGTTTTGCAATAAGGAAATTATCCGCTAGATATTGTGCAGGTTTGTTGGTAGAAAAATAGGATTCTACATTTTTTATCCATTGCCGATAGATATACCTGTAAACTTGTGAAATATCCGAAAACTCAGAGTTTTCAACTAGATATTCTTTCAGTCTTATTTCTGAAGCAGACTTTCTCGGTGAGTAATGGCTTAGCCTATTTAAAGAGCCATCAATCAATATCGCATGACCATCTCTGATATATTCAAGAAATTCGTCAATGATTTGTTGTAGTTCATCAGGGGTTGTATTGTTATCTGCGCGTTGGAGCCACCGTGACTTCAATGCCTTCCAGTTTAGCTCTTTTTCTTCAGTAAATGCGTAATGATAAGAAAAGCTGTCTAATACAACTCTTAATACCTGACGACTATTGAATACATAGCTATTGCTTTGAAAGCCATTTAGCTCATTAGAAGTACAAGTTTTTGGTAATACACCGAGCTTTGTGACAGATAGAGGGAATAACTTATCAAAGTCTAATTGTTTAGTTTTTTCATCAATGGTTACACCATCTCTTTGAGCTTCATCAGTTAAAAAATGATTCAAAAGACAATAATTATCACTGATATCGTAGACAAGTGGTTTCACATGATTCGTTAAATCAAACACATATCCATACCCTTCAGTTTTCCAAATGGCAGTTGCCGAAGAATGAAAACTACTCATAATTGTAGTCATTAAAAATAACAAACCAATGAGCAGTTGTTTAACTAAATAATCCATATCAATCTCTCATATTTACAGTGCTAAAACACAGCGCACCATCCAGTTGTTTAGTGTTTGAATATGGTATATACCATCTATACCGCTATAAGTCGTTAATGGTCAAGCGCGAAAGGCAGGTTGCCATCTGTACTCAATGCACTCTCAAGTGTTAATGCCTGCGCTAGAAATTTCTCTAACTCTTCTCTTGAGTTTCTTTTAATACGCAATGCGTAACTGCACCGTTGCGATCTAATGCAAGAAAAACGGGCACTTTGGTTATGTCATGGCTTATAAACCCCACGTTTGCGAGCTGGTCTATCCAATTGGCGTTTACCCTTGACCGACTCATTTATAAAGGTTTCATCGGCTTCAATAATCCCACCTGAATATTGATGCCATTCTTGACTGTAAACCAAATGCCTTTTATCTTGTTCTTCATGCCAAATAGTGGCGTATCTGAAAGTGAATTAAACGTCCGAGTGCAGGCTTTGTATTTGTATCGCTTTAGACCTCGCGCTGTTGTTCCGTATTTTGTGAATTCGTGACTACCACAATGGGCGCATTCAGCTTCATCATGCACAATTGCCAACATTATTCGAAAAATCATATCCTCTACATGCTGTCGAAGTCGTTTTAATTCAGTGCCTTTACATACAGCTTAAAGTTGGTTATGCATAATCAAATAAATCGTAAAGACAAGCATGTTTAATACTTAACCAAAGTTTTGAAGGCCTATTTACTTTATATATTAGAAAGCCTTATACAAAGCGGACCTTATTACTCTTGAGAAGCTCAGTTTTAATTTTTTATATTTATAATTTAATAAGTTAGATAAATGCGTCACAAAATTATAGCCATGTCAGCATGCCCAACTAAAGTGCCCTATTCTGACAGCAAGTATTTTTATTGAGCCACCAGCTGTATGATGTGTTCTCAAGTTAACCAAGCTATCCGCTTACAATAAAAACGAACACTGTATATAAAAACAGTGCCATGTATATTAACTGATTCAACGGTACTGTTAATCAAATGGAGCATTAAATAATGGTGCGCATCCACACAGTATTTTCTTTAAGTTCAAAACCAAGCTTGGAGAGTAGTTTTATACACGCTATATTGTGCGGTGATACATTAGCTTGAAAGGTCTGTATTTGATGAGTAAAATCTGGGAAGCCCGTTTCCAACATTCTTTTAGTAATCAGTAGTTCAAGTATTTCAAACATATAGCCACACTGCCAATAGTGCGGGGCTAATTCAAAACCCAGCCACGCAGAGTCACCATTAATATCATAAATACCCACACTGCCTATAAATGCGTTTGTTGTACTTTCAATAATGGCAAGCCTTACTACTTTTTGTTCGTAAAAGCCGCTGATGTCATCTTGGATCATTTGTTTTACGTCACTTCGGCTTAATGGCAAATCATAGTCGTTGAATTCTCCAACCCGTCTATCTGATAATATTGACCAAAGCGAATGACCATCTTTGTGATTTAGTAATCTCAATGAAACTCTAGGCAGTTGTAATGTACTAAACATAATTAAAAGTGTTACTTATGGCTTTATAGCTGCCTATTATTACCTTAAGATACTTAGCTAACAAGTTTAAAGGTATAACATATTATGAGTAAAGATTTTGAAGTGATCCAACCGACTACTACCGTTTACTGCCCAACGAGAGGCGAAGGCTGGACGTTAACGGGGATCACGAGTATTGAAGAATTCACATCTGTGATGTTTAATGGTGTTAGACACACACTCCCCGCCCGTGAAATAATTGAGAGTTTGTTACCTAACCAACAAGCTAGAGAATCTTAACAATTACCAACCAAGGACCATTAATAGAACCAAAAACAATACTTTATTCTAATTTATTTATCCCTACTTACCAGCATTTTGTGTATAAATTATTTCTAAAAGCTCATTTTTGTTGATTTAGTAGTCATTGACTAGGATACTAAAGTTAGTTTTTGAGGTTAATAATGGATGCGCTAGGCTTATAGGAAACAAGCAATACACATTTGGTATTAGGGAAAGACAGCTATAAACCAAATTGTAATTACCTCAAATTTACTGTAGCTGTGTTTATGGAATAAAGTTTAAGGTCTATTATTATGAAATCATCGTTAAAAATTGCTTCTTTATCAATTGCTATTTTATCTTCTTTGCAAGTTGCGCATGCAAATCAATGTTCAGGTCAACTTTATGGGATTAATGCAGGTCGTGGTGACACGGCAATTGTATTTAAACTAGATGAGTTTACACAGCAAGCTCAAGCCCACTCTCGTGCAAAGTATAGCTCTTCAGCTTTAGCACATGTCACAGATTCTAATCGTTTGTACTATATTTCAGCACCTCGCCCTACAGGCTATAAAGTTGAAGTAGACCATCTTGACTTTAACTCAACAGAATTAAAGTCTTTACCTATCAGTGGTAGCAAGTTTAAATATGTAAAACTTGCTTATGTTGATTTAAATACCAATGAACATGTTGAAGTGGGTAAAACTAACAACATGTATCGTTTAACGTATGATCAACAAAATAACCGACTAATTGGTTCATATAAAAATAAACTTTATGCGATCTCTCCTGATACAGCCGAGACCACTGAGCTAGGTGAAATCTCAGGCCTTGAAAATGCGAAAGGCATTTGGCGTGGTGATATGGTTTACAAAAATGGCGAGTTAATTCTAGTTACTAGTAGTAGCCTATATAAAGTTGATGTTGAGTCACTTTCAGCAACTAAATTGTCAGATCACAAGCTAACAACTGTAACCGGTGCTAGTTTAAATCAGCAAGGTGATATCCTTTTAAGCCGTACGTTGTTAACGGACTTAGGCCACTCTAATAAATCACAAATATATAAAGTTAATGAGAATACTGGTAACACTTGCCATGTTGCAGATTTCCCTGTTCGTATTAATGATTTAGCAACGAACCTTAATGAGTCGGTTGCGTGTTATGAAGCGCCTATTTGTACTGTTTCAGATATTCCAACTTTTACATTAGTCGCAATAGCAGACACTGTTGATGAAGGTAACACGTTATCTTATCAATTAGAGCTAAGTAACAGTTATGAAGAAGATATAGAAATTTATATCTCTACCACGCCTGATACAGCCACATCATCAGATTATAATTATCCTGATCAATTAATTACGGTTCCAGCTGGTGAAACGCGTGTCACTATCAGTATTCCTACATCTGAGAACGATGATTTTAGTGAGACAAAAACATTTACCGTTAATGCCGTAGCAGAACAAAATGCGACCGGCTCTAGCTCAGTAACAGCTTCAATATTGAATAATGATGAACAATGTGTTCCTGAAAACTTTACTCGCATCAATTATAGTTTTGTGTCTGAAAGTGCAGGATACGATAATGATTGGGGTGTAAAAGTTAATAATCAGTACATAAAACTACTTGACGAACGTGGTGCAGCTGGTTACTACGATGTTGCAGCAAGCGCCTCAATTACGTATGTACTTGCAGTCAATGGTAATGCAAGTAAACTAAAAACAGCTTATAAAACGCATGGCACTAAGCAGTACTGGGAAGACCAAAACGATAATGACTTTAACGACTTTGTCGTCAACGTTACTACACAGCCAATTCAAAAAGGGTGTAATTAAACACTTAAAGCCTTCGCTTAAAGTAATAAATTACCCCACAAATAAGCCAGCATTGCTGGCTTATTTGTTTTTAATAACATTTAGTTATTTACGTAAAGCATCTATTCGCTCATCCAATGGTGGATGTGATGAGAATAATTCTGCAACACCTTTACCACTGGCAATACCGAATGCCATCATTGATCCTTCTAATTGTGATGGGTGATTCTGTTTTAAACGCTCAAGCGCAGAGCGCATTTTATCGGCACCGACTAACTTAGCAGCTCCCGTGTCTGCAGCAAACTCACGCCTACGACTGTAATAAGCCACAACAATACTCGCCAGCACACCAAATATCATTTGGAAAATTATGTCGAATAAGAAGTAAGTCCAGCTACTGCCGCTCTCTTCTTTATCGCTATTTATAAAGTTATCAACAATACCTGCGAGTACTTTAGCAATAAAAATGACAAAGGTATTTACCACGCCTTGTATCAGCGTCAACGTAACCATATCACCATTTGCTATGTGTGATACCTCATGGGCTAGTACAGCTTCGGCTTGATCTTGGCTCATGTGCTGCAATAAACCAGAACTCACAGCAACCAATGAATTATTTTTACTCGGGCCCGTTGCAAATGCATTCATTTCAGGACTGTCGTAGATCGCTACCTCAGGCATTTTTATACCTGCTTTGTGTGCTTGTTCAGCAACTGTTTGCATTAGCCAATGCTCAGTTTCATTACGCGGTTGTTCAATAACATACGCGCCGGTCGATCTTTTCGCCATCCATTTGGACATAAGCAATGAAATAAACGATCCACCAAAACCAAACACAGCAGCAATCATTAGTATACCGCCTAAACTTCGGTTACTAATGCCAAACACACTCATTAAAATAGACAATACAATGCCTAAAACCAGCATGATTGCTAAATTAGTTAGTAAAAACAAAAAAACACGTTTCATAATATCCTCAGTGTAACAACAATTGTATTAAGTAACGGTTGTATCTCTTTCAGAGATAAATTTGAAACCGCTACTTAATAAAATTACATATCACTGAACAGACTATCGTAAGGACACTATAGGATATGGTCGCTATTGTGTGACAAACTATGTCATAAAAGCAAGTGATTTACTCAAGTCATATCAAGGTACAGGATTCAACGTTTCATAGGAGCTTAAGATCAAGGCTATACTTCGCGATAATGGCAGTCCCTTTTAGGAAAAATAACGTATAGAGTAAGTGCCTGTGAAACGCCCTGCTGGTTGGTTTGAAAGCGATTCAAACTAAGTTACTTTTATAAAAGACTGATTTTAATAAGGGAATAACTATTGTCTGTAATCAATCCCTTGCCTAAATCGCTGTTAACTCCAGCTGAAAACCACAGTTTGATGTGACTTGGTATACCTATGGTTTAATTGATAAAACTTCAAGGAGAGATTTATAAATTTGTAATTTAGCCGGGTTGTCAGCATAAGGGCTTATAGCAAGTAGTGGAAATGGCAAACGCAGTTTCAACGAATCTATATTAGCTTGGTATTCATTCATAGCAGGATCAATCTGATTGGCAATCCAACCCACACAATTTATACCCAGCATTTTAAAATGTGCCGCTGTTAATAATGCATGATTTAAGCAACCTAATTTCATCCCCACAACAAGAATCACCGGCAACTGCTCTTTGCAAACCCAATCATATAAATAATCAGTATCATTTATTGGTAATGCCCAGCCACCAGCGCCTTCGGTTAGAATATGATCACATTCTAACTCACTTAACTTTGCGTAAGCTTGGCTAATACCCTCAACAGTAATAGTTGCATCCGCTTTAGCAGCGGCAATATGTGGCGCTATGGGCGGTGCAAAAGTAAAAGGGTTTATTAGATCATACTTGGCACTGACAGTGGCACTTTCCATTAAGGCAAGCGCGTCATCATTAACCAATTCATCAAAGGCTATTTCAGCACCAGCTGCGAGCGGCTTAAAACCCAATGCACGCTTTTTATGTTGAGCTAATAACTTTAATAATAAACAACTAACATGCGTTTTACCGGCATCTGTATCGGTACCTGTGATAAAAAATTGTTTCATATTTTTTTAAGTTCCATAATCGCTACTTGATAACTAACAATTGCGCGCTCATTTACTAATGGGAAAGCGGCACACACTTGCTGTAAGCGGTGCTTAGTCATCAAACCTTTACGTTTTTGTTGGCTAAGTTGGTTAGTTGCTCCAATAGCTTTTAAAGAGCGCAGTGCTGCCATGGGAGATTCATAACTATCTTGGTAGCAGGTTTGGTTTAAACTGCTGATATCAAGCTTAGCAGCGCTAATATACTGCTGTAATTGAACAAGTGTATGAAATTTATTTACATGACTTTGCGAGTCAACTTTATTAAAAGCTGTTTTGATCTCAGCCAGTGATCCATCGACAACACAACTTAGGTATATTACCCCACCTGGCTTTAAAACCCGATACAACTCTTTTAATAAATGTGGTAAATTTTGCGACCATTGCACGGCAAAATTACTAAATATACAGTCAACACTTTTATCTAATAAAGGAAGTGCATCCATATCGGCACAAATAGCCATCCTAGCCTGACTATGTTTTAACATATCAAAACTTAAATCAAACGCGATTGTAGTGCCAAATAGAGCCTGTAAACGCGCAGTATTCACACCGGGTCCTGCACCTAAGTCTAAACATATCCCTGTAGCGTGTGATTTAACCTTAGCAAATAAATCATCTGCGCTGCGTTTTTGCACATTGGCGTGCTCAGCATAACCTGCAACAGCACGGGAGAATTTAGTCGCAGTTATCTGCTTTATATGCCGAGCGCTAACATCATTATCACTCTCTGTGTTACATAGTTGCTCTACAGCCATCATAAAATAGCCTTAAGTTCACTCACTAATCGGTTAATATCATCATGAGTATGTGCAGCACTTAAAGTTATTCGCAAACGCGCAGTGTTAAAAGGAACGGTTGGTGGGCGAATTGCAGTCAGCCAAATGCCCTTTTCTTTTAATTTATTGGCAGCTTCTAAGGTTTGCTCTGCACACCCTAGCACTATCGGTTGAATCGCAGACATTGATGGCATAACGGCTATTTTATGTGCCAATGCTTGTTTCTTAAAATGGTCTATATTATCAGCTAGTCGATTGCGTCTTAGAGCACCAACGTCACCTACAATCTGCTTAATACGTTGGCGTGTTAAATTAGTAATTAATGGCGATAGTCCCGTAGAGTAAATGTAATCGCGATTAAACTGCTGCATATAATCAACAAGCTCTTTACTTGCTAAAACACACGCCCCGCTGCTGGCCAGTGCTTTGCCAAATGTAATAACGAGCAAATCAGGTTTTATTGTTTCACAGGTCCCTAATCCTTGATTACCAAATACACCAAAACCATGCGCATCATCAATCATAAGCCATGCATTATGTTGCTTAGCTAATTCCTTTAATTTAGCTAATGGCGCCTGATCGCCATCCATAGAGAACACACCTTCACTAATAATGAGCTTATGCTTAGCTGATGATTTTTCTAATCGCGATTGCAGGTGCTGCATGTCATTATGATTAAAACGGATCATCGCCGCTTGGCTATGTAATCCGCCATCAATTAAACTGGCATGATTGAGTTTATCGTGGAAGGTCGCACTTTCTTGTGCTGTTTTCTTATCGTGGAATAACGCTTTTAACACACTATTGTTTGCGCTAAAGCCACTATTGAATAACATAGCCGCTTCAAAGCCCATTAGCTCACACAAATACGTTTCAAGTTGGTGCTGCTCAATACCGTAACCTGTAACAAGCGGAGAACTATTACTCCCTAAGGCAATACCTGTGTCATGCTGGATAACATCAGCGGCAAACCCTAGGTAGTCATTACTGGCAAAGTTTAAGTATTGCTGTGTATTAACAGTGATTTCTCTGCCTGTGGAATGGCTTATTAATTGGCGCTGGCGCGATAGCGCATCGTCAGCGCGTTGCTGAAGATGCGTTTTTATGTATGAAAAAGGCATTAGGCTTCGTAAAACATCTCAGAGGTTGCTTTATCAGCAACAGCCGATGACAACGATGCTTCATACGCTTCATCTGAATAGTCATGGCGCTTTTCAGGGTTCATACCTAATTTTCTAATTAAGTTCATATCGGCATCCGCCTCAGGGTTTTCTGTGGTAAGTAATTTATCGCCATAAAAAATTGAATTTGCGCCAGCAAAGAAACACATTGATTGCATTTGCTCATTCATTGCGTTTCGCCCAGCAGATAAACGTACATAACTCAGTGGCATCATGATACGCGCCGTTGCGATAGTACGAATAAATTCGAAATGATCTAAATCGTCTACATTTTCAAGCGGTGTGCCTTTTACTTTAACAAGCATATTTATAGGGACACTTTCTGGTTGTTGCGGTAGATTAGCTAGTTGCATAAGTAAACCAAATCGATCAGCAGCTTGCTCACCCATACCAACGATACCACCAGAACATACTTTCATACCCGCATCTCTTACATTACCTATGGTATCTAGGCGGTCTTGGAATGTACGTGTAGTAATGATTTGCTCATAATATTCAGGAGAGGTGTCTAAGTTATGGTTATAATAATCAAGTCCTGCGTCACGCAACGCATGGGCTTTATCATTATCAAGCATACCTAATGTCATACAGGTCTCAAGACCCAACTCTTTTACTTCTTTTACCATTTGAGAGATATATGGCATGTCTCTGTCTTTTGGATCTGACCATGCAGCCCCCATGCAAAAGCGCGTTGCGCCTTTTTCTTTTGCTAAGCGAGCTTGCTCTACTACCTTTTCAACTTCAATAAGGCGTTCTCGTTCTAAGTCTGTTTTATAATGACCTGATTGAGGACAGTACTTACAATCTTCTGGACACGCACCCGTTTTAATAGATAGCAAAGTCGAAATTTGCACTTCATTTGGATTAAAGTTTGCACGATGAACTGATGCGGCTTTAAATAATAAATCATTAAACGGCATTTCGAATAAGGCTTTTACTTCTTTATGTGTCCAATCGTGGCGAACTGGTGCAAGCTCCATAACTCTCTCTTTTTATTTTTAATGACGGTGATATTGGCTTAGTCTACTTCTTGACGTAACATTGTCAACGAACCCCAGCAAGTAGAAGTTTACAAATGAGCAATAAACAACCGATCGATCTCGATTTTGATCGCCACCATATATGGCATCCTTATACATCTATGGTTAACCCACTTCCCGTTTACCCTGTTAGTCATACACTCGGGAATAAAATTCACCTACAAACAGGTGAAGCTCTTATTGATGGGATGGCTTCATGGTGGAGTGCTATCCATGGTTATGGGCATCCCAACCTCACCAAGGCAGTCGTAAATCAAGTGAACACTATGAGTCATGTCATGTTTGGCGGTATTACACACCAGCCAGCCGTTGAGTTATGTAAAAAACTCGTTGCGATCACCCCTTCTAATTTACAAAAAGTATTTTTAGCAGACAGCGGATCTGTGTGTGTTGAAGTAGCAATAAAAATGGCGCTGCAGTACTGGTTAAGTCAAGGCATTACAACAAAGCAAAAACTCATGACGCCTTATAAGGGTTACCATGGAGATACTTTTGCAGCAATGAGCGTGTGTGACCCGGTGAACTCAATGCATTCCCTATACAGCGGCTTTTTACCTGAGCATATATTTGTGCCTGCTCCGCAAAGTAAATTTGACCAGCCTTTTGATGAATCTGAAGCCACAATACTTACTGAGTATTTTAAAAACCATCATCACCAAGTAGCCGCTTTTATTATTGAACCTATTGTACAAAATGCCGGCGGCATGAATTTCTATCATCCACACTATTTAAAAACGGTGCGCCAGCTATGTAATCAATACGATGTATTGCTGATTTGCGATGAAATAGCCACTGGATTTGGCCGTACGGGCAAACTCTTTGCTGTAGAACATGCGGATATTGAACCCGATATTATGTGTATTGGCAAAGCGCTAACAGGCGGGATGATGACTCTCTCGGCAACGTTAACTACAGATAAAATTGCCATTGGCATTAGCAATGGTGAAGCTGGCGTACTAATGCACGGCCCTACATTCATGGGTAACCCACTTGCGTGTTCTGTCGCATGTGCCAGCATTGATCTGCTAATGAATCAAGATTGGAAAAAACGCATAACACAATTAAACAACGCGCTGAGCCAACTAAAGTGCTGCCTTACTCTTGAAGGTGTCGTTAATGTTAGAACGTTAGGCGCTATCGGTGTTGTGGAGTTAGACAGAAGTGTTGATGTAGCAAAAATACAAGCGTATTTTATTAAACAAGGTGTTTGGATAAGACCATTTGGTAAGCTTATCTACCTAATGCCGCCATATGTAACAAGCGATGATGATATTAGCACATTAATAACTGCCATTTACAACGCGATTAACGACGGCCATTACTAAACTAACATAAACGCGAAATTACATGTAAAGGAAGCTCACATTACGTCAGCTTCCTTTACATTAGGACCGACTGTTCCTACCATTCAAACATATATGCCATTTTACTGATCATTTTTAAAGGTACATTATGGCCATTACGTTTTGCATATAGATGCTGCAATGACTTATCTTTCACTTCACCAACAATCACTTCTTTTACTTGATACCCTAACGCGATTGCAGCTTGATTATATGCAATAAATTCCCACTTCTTAATATTTGTGTTATCCACGATCACAAGCGGAATTGACTGAGCTAATGCATTAATAAATCGCGCTAAATTTAAATTATGAAATTGCGACTGTTTGAATTTATCAAATTGGTACTCTCCTCGCTCATTATAAAAGTAATCATCTGTTGAACAAATTAAGTACTGACTTTGGTCACCAGCAACTAATTCGTCCGCGAGGTTTTGAGCATAATAAGACTTACCACACCCTGGTAATCCACGTAAAATAAAGACTTGTTTCATAATACCTATAATATTTGGCAAGTTAATTTAAACACCTTGAGTGGATATAATGCCATAAAAGACGTATTGATCGCAGTGTAATTCTGTTTTTTATTGCTATTACGTTTGCTTTTTATGACTAAAAATCACACATTTGGCTATAAAGCATAAAAAAACGATAAAAAAATGAAAAGAATAAGCAAAGAGTTGCTCACACATGTTTTTTTATTTTACATTCAAAGGTAAGATACACCGTTCAAGTGCGATGCAGCACATATAATGTAGGCAACTTATATCATTGGAGTGAAGATGAGCCACTTAGCGATTTCAGAGCTATTAAAAGGCAAGGTTGCGGTAGACAGCCAAGTAACAATTAAAGGCTGGATCCGTACACGCCGCGATTCAAAAGCAGGAATTTCATTTTTAGCCGTTCATGACGGTTCATGTTTTGATCCTATTCAGGCGGTAGTACCTAATTCACTTAATAATTATGATGAAGTTACCAACCTAACAGCGGGTTGCTCTGTATCAGTTACAGGTGTTTTAGTACAATCGGCTGGCCAAGGTCAATCATTTGAAATTCAAGCAAATAGCGTACAAGTATTAGGTTGGGTAGAAAACCCAGATTCATACCCAATGTCAGCAAAACGCCACAGTATTGAATACTTACGTGAGCACGCTCACCTTCGCCCACGAACTAACATGATTGGTGCAGTAACACGTGTTCGTAACTGTTTAGCACAAGCTATTCACCGCTTCTACCATGAACAAGGCTTTTATTGGATCAGTACTCCTATTATAACAGCAAGTGACTGTGAAGGCGCTGGCGAAATGTTCCGTGTATCAACGCTTGATATGCAAAACTTACCGCGTACTGATAAAGGCGATGTTGATTACAGTGAAGACTTCTTCGGTAAAGAAGCATTTCTTACTGTATCAGGTCAGTTAAATGGTGAGACTTACGCATCGGCTATGTCAAAAATCTATACTTTTGGCCCAACGTTCCGTGCGGAGAACTCAAATACTTCACGCCACCTAGCTGAGTTTTGGATGGTAGAGCCTGAAGTTGCCTTTGCTGATCTTGAAGATATCGCAAAACTTGCTGAGAACATGCTTAAATATGTATTTAAAGCGGTACTTGATGAACGTCGTGATGACATGGAGTTTTTTGCTCAACGTGTTGAGAAAACAGCTATATCTCGTTTAGAAGAGTTTGTAGAAAAAGATTTTGCCCAAGTTGATTACACCGACGCAGTCGAAATTCTTAAAAACTGTGGCAAGAAATTTGAATACGCTGTTGAATGGGGTGTAGATTTACAATCTGAGCATGAGCGTTACTTAGCTGAAGAGCACTTTAAAGCGCCAGTAGTAATCAAAAACTACCCACGTGATATTAAAGCGTTCTACATGCGTCAAAATGAAGACGGCAAAACAGTAGCAGCTATGGACGTAGTTGCACCAGGTATTGGCGAAATCATTGGTGGCTCACAACGTGAAGAACGCCTTGATGTACTCGATGCGCGCTTAGAAGAAATGGGCTTAAACAAAGAAGACTACAGCTGGTATCGTGACCTACGTAAATATGGTTCAGTGCCACACTCTGGTTTTGGTCTGGGTTTCGAACGTTTAGTGGCTTATGTAACAGGTATGGGCAACGTACGTGATGTAATCGCCTTCCCTCGTACAAAAGGCAGCGCAACTTACTAAACTAAGTAACTAAGTAACTAATAAAAACCAACCTTTGTGTTGGTTTTTTTGTAAATTTAAAATACTTTTTTAAATTTCAACTATAGTTATAAAAAACAATAACCTGATATATATATGATTAAACACCTATTGCTTGTCACTAATTTATTCTTTTGTGTTGCCGCCTCATCAACACAACTTTCAAACCTTGATACTCAAAAACTTGATACCCAACAGCCTCAAACAATTTTAGTTGCAGGTTCAACCTCTGTAGTACAAATGTTAGAGCTTGTTCAAGCTGACTTTAACAATACTGAACAGAGTGTAATGCAGTTACGAGGGATGGGCAGTGATAAAGGTATACAAGCCATTGGTGAGAACTTAGTAGATATAGGCGCATCTTCTCGCTATATGACCAAAGCAGAGCAAGAACGTTGGCCGAATTTAAAACAAACTGTTTTGGCCCAAGACGCTTTAGTTTTTTTTACCAATATTGAAAATCCAATAAAAAACCTATCCACTGAACAACTCAGTGATATTTATCGCGGTAAATATACCCTTTGGAGTCAGGTGAGTGGTAAAAACACTGCAAAGTCAGAGCAAGATAACCAAATACACTTATTCAGCAAAGGTATTCAACACGGTACATTTGATGTGTTTTTGGAATTTTTAAACCTTGATTACATGAAATCAGCACAACCGGACGCCATTAAATTTAAATCAGCAGGAAATAGAGGGCTCTTTTCCAAACAAGACGTGGCTTTATACAATGAATTTAATCAGGCGTTAGGAATTGTACAACGCATACCAAATGCAATCGCGTTTGATTCCTTTGGTGCAGTATCACAACTTAAAAACTCAAAGCTAATCGATAAGATTAGAATACTAAGTATTAATGATGTCAGCCCAACGCAAGAGACCGTTAAAACTAGCCATTATAACTTTGTAAGACCATTAGTTTTAATTGTAAATACGCAGTCTGCTGAGTCAGTTAAAAAAGGTAAATTAATATCTGACTTTCTAAAGACAAAAGATATCAGAGAATTACTAACTAGCCATCATTATATAATGGTTGATTGATATTATTTATGCGGATAGTAAAAAGCGAAAGCATTTATGCTTTCGCTTTTTAATCCATATGAGAAACGTGCTTATGCAAGTTTATCCGACACAACTTTGTAAGTTGGATCTTCTATCACATTAACCTCAACTAAATCACGTGCCTTATGAAGCAACTGTGTACAGTCAGGGCTTAAATGACGTAAGTGAAGTTGCTTACCTGCTTTAGTGTATTTATCAGCTAAAGCATCTATTGCTTCTATCGCACTATGATCAGCAACACGACTGTACTTAAACTCTATAATAACGTCTTTAGGATCGTTTTTAATATCGAATAATTCAGAAAACTGTTTCACTGATCCGAAGAATAAAGGTCCGTGTAATTCATATACTTTAGCACCCTCTTCATCTATATAGTTTGTAGTAAAGATATGTTTAGCATGTTGCCATGCAAATACTAAGGCCGATACAATCACACCTACGCATACTGCAATCGCTAAATCTGTAATAACTGTCACACCCGATACTAAAACAATCACAAAGGCATCTGACTTTGGTACGCGTTTCATCATTTTGAAACTCGCCCATTCAAACGTGCCTAATACAACCATAAACATTACACCCACAAGAGCAGCGAGTGGGACCATCTCAATTAAGCCTGCAGCAAAAATAATGAAACCTAGCAACATTAATGCAGCGGTAATACCTGATAAACGCGAACGGCCACCTGAATTAATATTGATCATTGATTGGCCAATCATTGCACACCCGCCCATTGCACCAAAGAAACCACACGTTACATTTGCAGCGCCTTGACCAATACACTCTTTATTACTGTGCCCGCGCGTTTCTGTAATTTCATCAATTAGGCTAAGCGTTAGTAATGATTCAATCAAACCAATTGCAGCTAAAATTAATGCATAAGGTAAAATGATTTTAAGGGTTTCAAACGTAAATGGAACCATTGGAATATGAAACTCAGGTAAGCCACCAGCAATTGTTGCCGCGCTATCACCCGTCATATCTTTGAGGAAATCAAGTACAGTGCGTGCTTCTAAATCTAAGCCCATTACCAATGCTGTTACCGTCACAATTGCCACCAGCGTAGACGGTACTGCCGTCGTTAATTTTGGTAGAAAGTGAATAATAGCCATTGTTAAAGCAACTAACCCTAACATGATCATCATCGGCGAGCCTGTCATCCATTGCATACCACCTTGACCATCTGGCACTTTAAACTGACCAAGTTGAGCGAGGAAAATTACAATTGCAAGTCCGTTCACAAAGCCGAGCATAACAGGGTGCGGTACCATGCGAATAAACTTACCAAGCTTAAAGACCCCGGCTAATATTTGCAGTATCCCCATGAGCAGAACAGTGGCAAAGAGATATTCAACACCATGATCCATCACTAAACTTACCATTACTACGGCAAGTGCACCGGTTGCACCTGAGATCATTCCCGGACGTCCACCAAAAATAGCAGTTATCAAACCAACTATAAATGCTGCGTACAAACCAACTAAAGGTTCTACATTTGCAACAAAAGCAAACGCAACAGCTTCAGGGACGAGTGCAAGCGCAACCGTGATACCTGACAGTATGTCGTTTTTAGCAGAGCTTGGCGCCTTGCTGAGTAAGTTAAACATTGAATTCCTCTTGGGTGTGTGGGATCAAAAAAAGCGCTGAATTCTAACAAATTAAGTACAGGTTAACAATGTATACCCAAACAACATCCGGTGCGCGTTTCTGTTATGGGTTTAATAGAGGCTTACACTGCACATTGTTCCTTTTTTAAAAGGGAATAGCATTAATGCAAAGTAATTTAAAGATAATAAACAACGATGATACAGCTAAAGTTTGAATCGTTACGCTGCTTTAGTATAGTAGTATAAATTGTAGAAACAGGTTAAAAAAGAGTAATGATAATCTATTTAACCTGTTAAACATGGTATTAAAGAGGCAGTGACGTGCTGCGTTTAACGCATGTCATAGTCACATTAGAGTGAACTTCTTGAACAAATTCTAGATTTAATAAATTATCACGTACAAACTGCTCATACCCTTCAATTCCTTTTGAAATAATGCGCAACATAAAGTCCATTGTACCTGCCATACTGTAACACTCAGTTACTTCATCATAGCTCAAAATTAATCTTTCAAATTCAGCTAAATTTGTACGGCCATGATTTGATAAGCGTACATGAGCGTAAACTAGCATGTCAAAGCCAAGTTTTTTCTCGTCGAGTAAGGCAACTTTTCCTTTGATATAACCATCTTGCTCAAGTTTAGCAATACGGCGCCAACAAGGCGATTGAGACAAACCTACTTTATCAGCAATGTCAGCTGTAGAAAGACTAGCATCTTGCTGTAATAGTGCCAAAATTTGGCGATCAACATGATTTAAAGACATAATAATTCTTTTTTATATTACTAATTGGTTAAATTATACATTGCTTTATTTAATCCGTCTTGTATTTTTATGCATTCTTTATGCGTTATTAACCAAATTTACCGCTTATAAATGGATTTGATATGCGCTCCGTCACTACTTTAGTGTCCGGTCCATGCCCAGATAAAATACGTGTTTCTTCTGGCAAGGTTAAAATATGTTTTTTAATCGACTCGAGTAGTTGTTGCGCATCCCCTTTAGGAAAGTCAGTGCGCCCTACTGAGCCTTTAAAAATAACATCCCCCACAAATACAACGCCATGCGTCGGTTCGTAAAACACTATATGTCCAGGAGTATGGCCTGGGCAGTGGCGTATTTCAAAACGCAGCTCACCGACAGAAAATATATCACCACCTGATAACCAATGTGTTGGCGTAAATGGCGTTATCGGTTTAAAGCTAAACATCTGAGCTTGCATTGGTAATGCGTCAAACCAAAATAACTCATCCTTGTGCGGCCCTACAATATCAATACTAAAATGATCGGCCAGTATTTTTGCTGCGCCAACATGATCAAGATGACCATGGGTTAACAAAATACAATCTGGAGTTAAATCATATTTAGCAAGCTCAGTAATGATTTTATCTGCATCTCCACCAGGGTCTAAAACCGTTGCTTTACGTGTTTTTTTGCAAATAACAATACGGCAATTTTGTGCAAACGCTGTTACTGGTAACGTAATAATTTCCATGACTTAATTCTTTACTTCTGGTTGAGCATTAAATGCCATTAAGATTGGGTATTTCAAATATGCTTGATCATAAAATGGGGTTTTTTCATATAACCAATTCAATCGAGCTTGAGCATTGTTTGCAAAATTTGAATCTTCCCTAATTTTTTTATCGAATTCAAGTGCCAACGCAGGTTTGTCTTTTAACATTTGGCGTGCATAGGGGGCTAATGCGTAATTTTCCATGTATTCAGTACGTTGAAAAATCGTATTAAACTCCCCCCATGCGAAAAATGAGTCTGGTGCTGCTGGGTGAAGCAAATGTGCAACTAATTCACCTAGAGGTTGCGCTGTAACAACCTTAAACCAACCCGTTAAGTTTTGGGGAGCAGCTGTTTGAATGTCAAACTTCGCATTGACTCTAAAGCGTCCTTCAAATGGCGCTTTATCAAATTCATGTTCAGTGACTACTGCAACCTTTAAGTCATCTACACCTTGTGAAGCTGTCGTTATTTTTTCAACTAAAACACCCTGCAATTTCAATTTTTCAATTATATTTGGGTATGCCGCAGGTATATAAAATGCTGCAGGCACTGTAATTGTCTTAGTAACTTCTTTTTGCCAATAGATAGGTAAATCTGTGTATGCTTGCTTTTCACCTAAATATTTAACTTCCATTTGACCACTGAGGGTACTTTTGCTGCGAGCGTATTTTATGCCTTTGAATTCAATCGAATTGGCTTTTTTTGCATACCCGCGTTGCACTATAAGCTGACTAGGAACAAATTCGTGCTCTTTTTGCACAGCAGCTGCTAATTGCTGATGATGCTGTGCTAACGCAGATATTGCACCATCTAAAAACACATATGTACCAAGTACGCGTTGTTTGTAAGGTTTCAGCGAATGATTTTCAACAAGTATCGTCGGTAACGATCTTAAATCTCCCCACCCATTTGAATAGCGTGGTGTTGCTACCCATCCTGCTAACCCTTTTTTAAACTCGCGTTTATCCATTACAAATACAAGTGGGCCCGGTATATGACCCGACTCTTGTAATTTAGTATCAATTACAGGCTTGAAGTATTGGTTAAGTGCATCTGAAACGCTCGGGGACTCACTTGCAAAAACAGGATTGTAACCGTACGTTACATCGTACTGGTAATCCGCCCCATCAGTGACATGAACGTCAATGTATAAGTCAGGAGAAAATTGATTAATCATATTCATAACCCCTCTTACTTCCGGGGTATCTAGTTTTGTATAATCTCGATTTAAATTAAGGTTGTTTGCATTGGTTCTAAAGCCCATTTTTACAGGCCCACGTTGATTAATACGATTAAACTGGCTACTGCGCTCGTGGCCATCCACATTTAAAATCGGAATAAAGAGTATATTCACTTGGCTTAAAATATCACGACGTTTACCAGTCGCTATATCGCGTAATAACATAAATGTTGCGTCTTTACCGTCAATTTCACCCGCATGAATACCAGCTTGAATAAAGATGGTCGGTTTATTGGTATGCGATAATTGCGAGGCAGAAAACTCGCCGGTTTCACTTGCTATGATCATTTTGATAGCGCGGCCACTTGCACTGTGAGCAATGGTTTGAACTTTAAACTGAGTTGGATTAGCTGCGACAAGACGATCTACAAATTCCATCGTTAACTGATAATTTGGTGATTCTAAACCTTCGCTCAGCTCAAAGTCGGTTGTTAAAGGACCTTTTTGTTGCAGTAGTGCCAAACTTTGCCCTTGCCATGGTAGTAACGGTGGCAAATGGCTATCTAATGTAATACTGGCACTTAATAATAATAAACTGGCAATCATAGGTCTCTCTAACTTTAGCCTTTTAAGTGCTTGAAATTATAACAAGGATACAGAGCAGGTCGCGTAAACTGCGGTAGTTCAACAAAAAAATACAGCCAATGACAATTACAGCTTTTAACACGCACCTATTTTAAACAATAAAAAAGGCGCTATAAAAGCGCCTTGCCATTCAAGAGTTATGTGCTTAAAACATATCTTGATAAGGATTCGTCTTACTAAATTTAATGGCTTTTTCAAAGCCTGGAATATTCATTTGCGTATTAGAAATGACAATGTCATTTTCTTCAATCATGCCATCTCCAAAGCGATAAATAAGCGCATACTGACCTAAATCAGCTTGTTGCTGGTAATCAGCTTGAGCTGCTTTAACTACTTTATTACTTTGTGCGTATTTATTCATAACTGCACTGCCATGGCGCTTAGCAAGCATATTTATTGTTACTTTAGGTGAAAGTACCGTGGCAGTTGCATTATTTCCACCAAAACCTTTTGAGTTAATAAAGGCAATATCCATATCATCACATTGATAATGCGCTGTACGGATATCTAAGTGTTGGCTATGGACGTCATCAGCTACTTTATCTATCGTGGTAATACCCGGCATAATATTGTGTGTAAATACACCTAGCGCCATTGCTAACTGATCGCCACTCGCGGGGGCTAATGTATGACCAACGAACGCTTTAGGCGCTGACACTTTCCAATTATCTATTGCAAATGTTTGTGCCACTCGGTGATAAATAAGTGACTCTGTTACGCGGTTTTGAGGTGTACTTGAGCCATGCGCTAAAATAAAGCTTCGCTGTTGAACAGCGTCAATACCTAAAATATTAGCAGCCAATGCAACCGATTTAGCCATCGTAATGTAATTACCTGGACCTGGGGCTGTAATTGATTTTTTAACACCATCCGCATTAACAAATACATCGGCAACAGATCCCATGATCTGAGCGCCAAGCTCTAATGCAAGTGCATCATCCATCAAAATAACAACTTGCGCGCCTTCACCAATTGTAAAACCACAGTTTTCGCCAAAAGGCCGACTTGTACGACGATGATCCACCGTATCAGTTCCATCTAAACGTTTTAAGCCCTCTTCGTTAGCGAGCGCCCCCATATTACCAAAGCCTTCGATCATCTCAGGTGTAATTGCACACTCAACGCTGGCAACGACTGCAACACGAGTACGCCCCGCTTGAATATCATTTACTGCCGCACGTAAATTGTACAAAAATGTAGCGCATGCACCTGATGTAGTAAATGTAGTGCCTACATTTCCAGTTACATAAGCATTAATAAAGTCCGTAGACATAGTATTTAAACCAAGTGCAAGCTGCTTAGTGCTTACTCTCTCGCCCTGCTGGCGAGAACGAATTAAACCACCAAAACCTTCATCATTAACTTGCCCAGCAATTGACGCTGAATATGTGCCGATTTGATCGGGTTCAACACTGTTCATAATAGATTGCCAATCTAAACCCGTTGACTTAATTGCATCGGTTGCAGCAAAAATTGTCGCTTGCAGCCCGCGCGGTTGGTAACGACTATTGTACATAGTAGATGGATCAAAACCGGTAGGTAACTGACCCGCTGCTTTTATTGGATTATCACGGGTGCTGTCATGTTTAATCGCAACTTCTGCACTGATCGTTATTTTTACTTTTTTATCTTCTAAATCTTCAATAAGCCAGCTAGCAGGTATAGGCTGCGGTAAATCGCGACGGCGCGTTTCAAATACAATGTTTTGTTCATCACTGGCTGTGAAGGTCATTTTTTGCTGCCACGGTGTGGCATCAACATCAAAGTGATTCTTTTCAATCTTTCGGATCAAGGTGCCTGCAATCACTTGCTCGCCAAATAACGACTCAATATCATTTTGCCTAACAACCTTACCAGACTCATCTTTTAATTCACCTTCTTGCATTGAAACAAGATTCATTAAAGTTGCTAAGCCTAAAAATGTTTCTTGGCGAGCATTTGCACTCAAGCTGTCTAACACGATACGACGATAGCCTTGATGAAATGAAGTACGGCCTGCGGCGTTAATTCCGCCCATGCCGACAATAACGGATAATGCTGTCATAATTTACCTTGAGAAAACGTGTTATCGGGTATGTATACAGTTTAGATGGATTTAACATTCCAGATTGTGCTTAAATAGCCAAATAACCAGCCTAACAGGCCAGCGATCACTGGTCGGAGCAATTAAATGGACACAAACAAAAAACAATCGTCATTACAGATCAGTATTTTGGTTTACCAGCATTTATTAATCACTAGTTTAACCTTACCAATAGAGATGCTAAGAGCAGGCGAAGCCTTTGCAAAAAGCCATCTTCAATCAATCCCTTTTCGACCATTAACCATTAATTTAATTGCTGAGAATACACAGCCAATCAAAAATCGTAGCGGGTTAGCTATTTTACCAGATGATACGCACCTTACTGCGCCTCACAGTGACTTAATAATTGTGCCTGGAATTTGGCGAAACCCCCGCCCTGTAGTCCGCGCAAATAACCAGCTAGTTAAATGGCTTGGGGCGAGTTGGCAAAATGGCAGTTCGATTATTGGAGTGGGCACGGGCAATTGTCTTATCGCCGAAGCTGAACTATTAAATGGTCACCCTGCAACAACACATTGGCATTATGCTGAACAATTTAAGCGAGATTATCCATTAGTGTTGCTTAAACCTGATTTTTTTATCACTCAGTCGGAGCGTTTATATTGTGTTGCGAGCTTAAATGCACTCGCGGATGTAATCGTACATGTTATAAGCCAGTATTATGGGCAAGCAGCCGCACAACATGTTGAGCGCAATTTTTCTCATGAAATACGTAAGCCATATGAAGAGCAAAGATATTTAGAGGGTGCCGTTGATAGACATCCAGATGAATTAATTGCACAAATTCAATTTTGGTTAAAAAACAACGTGTCCACTGAGCAAAGTTTAAACGATGTTGCACAACTATTTGGTTTAAGTTACCGTACTTTTACACGTCGTTTTCGAAGTGCGACCAATCAAAGTCCAATAGAGTATTGGCAGCAATTGCGAGTTCAAACGGCTAAAGAGTTGCTTGCTTGCTCTAACTTATCAATTCAAGAAGTGGCTCTTGAGGTGGGATATAATGATCAAGGGCATTTAACCCGCGTGTTTAAAAAAGTACTCTCGCAAACACCAAGTGAGTATCGAAAAGTCGTTAGAAGAAAACTATTTGGCTAATCTATTAATTAAATGCATTATAATATTATATGTATTACCGTCATAAAGGACAGTCATGATCCATCAAGGAACAGGGGAAACCATCGTATTACTGCATGGCGCGACATCATCTTGCAATACATGGAAACACGTTGTGCCTTTATTAAGCCCTTCAAACGAAGTCTTCGCATTCACTGCACTTGGCCATCGAGGCGGTAATAAAGCCACTAGCAGTATAGAAATTAGCGACATAATAGATGACTTTGAGCGATTGTTAGATAAGTACAACATCGATAAACCCCATATCACCGGCAACTCTATGGGTGGGTGGGCCGCTATCGAGCTCGCTAAAAGAGGACGAGCCGCAAGCGTGTGTGCCATATCTCCAGCAGGTTTTTGGAACACGCCACAACATGGACAACATCTTGCGCTTAAAAAATTAAAGCGCCTGGCATTTATTGCTAAAATCACACAACCACTGTTACCTTTACTAGCGAAGTCATCTTTAATAAGAATGTTGGCATTAAAAGACGTTGCAAAATATGGAAACAAGCTCAGTGGATGTGAATTTACTGCCATGGTAGAAGATATGCTGTACTGCGAAGTTAAAAGCTCACTTTTTAATACAAAACAGTCGCTTAATTTTACCGAGCCACTGCCTTGTCCTTGTACTTTGGTATGGCCTGAATGTGATCTCTTATTTCCACCGAATATAAACGCTGTGATAGCTAAAGAGCGCCTCCCCGACGCTCGCTCTCTGATTTTAAAAGACATTGGCCATGTACCAATGATTGATGACCCCCTATTAATTGCTACAACAATTTTAAAAAGCATTGAATATGGTAAGGCTTTTGAACTTAACGAATAGCGCTTTTAATTACTTATAAGCCACTTAATCGTGGCTTTTTTCTTCCTCTTTATTACGCCTGTAATAGCGCTTGGAATAAATTTTAACATGTCGGTGTACGCCTTTACTCAAGCTTTTAAATTGCGCTTCAAGCACATCAACACCATATAAAATGCCCACCACCAGCACTGAGAGCTTAATCGCAGGTGCCAGACTGTGCGTTGCTATCATCACGCCTATTGAGGCCAGAACCCAGATAGTCGCTGCTGATGTTACGCCAACAACAGCCCCGTCTTTTGCTAGCATAACGCCAGCACCTAAAAACCCAATACCAGTAATTATTTGCCCAACCACCCGTGAATGATCTATTACATCGCCCTGTAAATTAAAGGCTGTCGCTAAAAACAAGTAAGTACCCAAGGTAATTAACGCAGAGGTACGAATACCCACAGGTTTTCCTCTTAGTTGACGCTCGGCACCAATAATTGCGCCGCAAAATGCGGCTGTCCCAATAGCAGACCATGAATAAGGCGCCACATCAACAAGCTCGTATAATGTCACTCGCTTTCCTTATAAATTATTTACCCTTAATTCGGGCTGATAAATTAACTGCAACAGCAGTACGTAATCGACTTGTTCCAAAGGCGGCCATACTCGAAAAATCAGCACGCGATACAGGCACATGCTGGCAATCTAGTGCGCGTTGTTTATCGTTTTCACAAAATGGATCATGAACATATAAGCAGTGATCATCAAGATGAGTGATACACACCCAATGCGGTGATTTTTTACCATCAAAACGATAAGTACTGATCAACACTAAGACACTGAAACCACGTTCTACCCACTGCTCTATATGACTTAAATCTACATCACTGTAGTTAATACTTAACTCATGCTGCGAAATTTGCTCAACAAACTGCTGATGGACAGCACGTAGCACTGTTTTTTTAGTCTCACTGCGTACACCATCAACAAATAAGGCATCCTCAGTGTTAAGCATTATTTCCACATCGTAACCGCGTTTATCGGCAGCTAAAGCTAAGCCTAACGGATGACACCCACCATGTCCTGAGGTCATAAATATAGTGGTTGCTTCTCGCCAAATAGCTAACTCAGCGCCTTGATCAAGCACTTGCTTTTGATTCACACTGCCCATAGCCATTAACAAGGCGGATGGCCCACATGTAAACTCTGTCGTTTGCTGATACCAAGGCGTTAAACGTGCAAACTGTAATTCGTCAGTTTGACGAATGTTTTTTTGCATCCGTAGCGCATCACTATGATCATCGTAATAATCACTGTATTGGCCAAATACTCGATAACCTAGCTTTTCATAAAGGCCAATTGCTTGGGTATTATTTACTGCAACTTCTAAGCGCATATACAGTCGTCCACGCTGTGCTGTTGCCTGCTCAAGTGCCTTTAATAATTGCTGTGCAATGCCTTTACCTTGTGCGTGTGGCGTAACTGCAAGCGAATATAACCGCGCCAGCCGCGTTCCCTTATGACACCACACTAAACCATAACCGAGTAATTGCTGCTGACACTGTGCAACGAGTAAGATGCCGTGTTTAGCCGATATCCAACGCTTTAAACTCCGTGCACTTAACCTATCTTGGCTAAAGCTTTGTTGTTCTATTTCAAGTAACGCGTTTAAATCTAAGTCAGTGGCAGCACGAACTGCCACATCATATTGAGTCATTAACCGCGGCCTCTTGCTTCAAGTCGCTGTTTAAATTCATCCATGATGATCATATAAAGTTCATCCCCTAAATAGGCATCTTCTACTTTATGATCAATACTTGGATTGTCGTTTACTTCAAGCACATAAGCACGGCCTTGATGCTCTTTTACATCTACACCATATAAGCCTTTACCAACCGTTTTACACGCTTTTAAAGCGGCGTCTAATACTGCTTTTGGTAACTCAAAAGTTGGCAGTGTTTCAAACCCACCCGAGAAAAACCGTTTTGCATCATGGTTATAAATTTGCCAATGATTACGCGCCATTAAATAGCGACAGGCATAAATAGCGCGTCCATTTAATACGCCCACTCGCCAATCGTATTCTGTGTACATATACTCTTGTGCAAGCACTAATGCGCTAAATTCAAAAAGTTCCGTTAGCTTAACTTTCAGCTCAGTTTGATCAGCAACTTTATAAACACCTTTCGAAAATGACCCTTCTGGCATTTTCAGTACTAACGGGTAAGTAAATGTCGCTTCTAATTGTGTAATTGTTTCGTCTGTTTGATCAGCCACTACCATGGTTTTTAAACTTGGTACTTTTTGATAGTTAAACGCATCATGTAAATATACCTTATTACAACAACGCAAAATCGAATCTGCATCATCAATCACTACGAGCCCTAAACTTTGCGCTTTACTTGCAAGACGGTAAGTTGGGTGATCAATCGCGGTCGTTTGACGAATAAATAGCGCATCAAACTGTGCAATGTTATCAATCTCTTCAAAGCTTAGCGCTTGAGCATGAATACCATGCTTAGCGGCTGCTTTTATAAAGCGCGCAATGGCGTCTTTATCACTTGGCGGCACTTTTTCGTTGTGATCAACCAAAATTGCCATATCCCAACGGTGGCGTTTCTGCATATCACTAATACGCCACTGCGTTTGTGTAAATTCGTTTAGCTTGGCGACAAACTCTTGGTGCTGCTCACTATTAAGTGACGCTAAAGAACCTTGTTGTAATAACCCTGCGTGATCAACAAATAAGATCGGTGCTGGGTATTGTTTAAATACCGCTTTTGCCGCTTTACTTTGCAGTTCATTTACAGCATTACCAAAATAGAACGTACCGTCAATTTGGCCTAAATTAAGCATTAAAGCTTGGCCACTTCGTAAGGCATTGATGGTTTTCACACTCGGTAATACTTGATGTTTACGGGCCTCTGCAAGTAATGAACAATAATAGCCTTTGCTCAAGTATTGGCTCGAATCACACAAGTTAATAATGCGTGTTTTTGGCTCATTAAGCTTTGGGTAGTCACGTAAATAGGTATTGAAGGTAATTACGTTTTCAAATGAGTGAGCAAGGGTTTGCTCGTTGTTATCAACCACGATTAAGGTTTTAAACACGACTTTTCCTAAAAATAAGTCAAAATAAAGTAAATGCGTATATACCCAAGCCACCTCTAGAGGCAGACAAAGCGTTGCACAGGGTTGGTTTAGGTATACGCTTAAATAGAAACACCCATACTGCTAAGTGAGGGTTATAAATAACACGCTAACTTAACAGGATGGGTGCTTTAGCCTAAGCTACGAGTGATTTATAAAGGTTTTTTAACTTTCTGACCAACGAGTTATTTTTAGCGTTAGGATAAGTAAAATTAATCAATAAAAAAATGAAGTGTGATGTATGGTTTTTGAGCTGAAAAGCAATGAAAAGATATTTTAAAATGTGTTTTGAGGTGAATTCAGGTAAGCAAAATAAAAAAGCTGTGCGAGCATGAAAATAGTCACAACAGCTTTTAACAATCAGAGTTATTATAGCGCGCTTTCTAGCTCTGGTAGCACATCAAATAAATCAGCAACTAGGCCGTAATCTGCCACTTGGAAAATCGGTGCATCTGGATCTTTATTGATTGCAACAATCACTTTTGAATCTTTCATGCCTGCTAAGTGCTGAATTGCGCCGCTGATACCCACTGCAATATATAAGTTAGGCGCAACAATTTTACCCGTTTGACCTACTTGCATATCATTGGGTACAAAGCCCGCGTCAACCGCAGCACGCGATGCGCCAATAGCAGCACCAAGCTTATCAGCAATACCATGTAGTAATGAGAAGTTCTCACCGTTTTGCATGCCACGCCCACCTGATATAACCACTTGCGCAGCCGTTAACTCTGGACGTTCAGATTCGGTTTGTTCAACACTAACAAAAGAGCTCAATTGACTGCTAAATACCGCGTCAATAGCCGTAATATCGGCAGCTGTTTGCTCGCCTTGTAAATCAAAGCTGCTCGCACGAACCGTAATCACTTTTTTACTATCTAATGATTTAACTGTCGCAATTGCATTACCTGCATAAATTGGGCGTTTAAATGTGTCGCCATCAACTACGTCAATGATTTCTGAAATTTGCGCTACATCTAATAAGGCTGCAACACGTGGCATAAAGTTTTTACCCGTTGTTGTTGCACTCGCTACAAGGTGTGAATACTCCGGTGCAAGTGATAGCACTAAATCAGCGATATTTTCTGCTAATTGATGAGCATATTCACTGTTATCGGCAACTAATACGCCGTTTACACCCGCAATGCTGGCAACCTCTTCACTCATCGGTGCTAAATTTTCACCCGCGATGAGTACATCAACAGCAAAACCAAGCTTTAAGGCCGCATTAATCGTTTTTGACGTTTCAGGCTTTAAAACACCATTGTCATGATCCGCAATAACTAATGTTTTCATTTAAATCACCTTCGCTTGTGTTTTTAATAAATCAACTAACTGAGCAACGTCGTCAACAATGATGCCACCACTTCGCTTTGCTGGTTCATGTACTTCAACAACGCTAATACGCGGTGTTAAATCTACACCTAAGCTATCAGCTGCAATGACATCTAGCGGCTTACGTTTTGCTTTCATAATATTCGGTAATGAAGCATAACGAGGTTCATTAAGGCGTAAATCAGTCGTCACTACAGCGGGTAATTTAAGTGCGACAGTTTGCAAACCACCATCGACCTCACGGGTTACATTTACTGTGCCATTGGCTACATCTACATTAGATGCAAAAGTACCCTGCCCGCGCCCTGTTAACGCAGCAAGCATTTGTCCTGTTTGATTGTTATCTGAATCAATAGACTGTTTACCTAAAATAACCAGCTCTGGTGCTTCTTGCTCAACAATTTTAGCTAATAATTTAGCCACATGCAGAGATTCTAATTTTTCATCCGTTTCAATATGAATCGCTTTATCAGCTCCTAAAGCAAGCGCTGTACGTAATTGCTCTTGCGATGCTTTAGCACCAATTGTAACTGCAACAACCTCGGTTGCTATACCCGCTTCTTTTAAACGAATTGCTTCTTCAATTGCTATTTCACAAAATGGGTTCATCGCCATTTTTACATTAGTAAGATCAACGTCGCTATTATCTGCTTTGACACGTGCTTTCACGTTGTAGTCAATCACTCTTTTTATTGGTACGAGAACTTTCATAGGAACTCCATTTTAATTTAAACCTACAAGGTAACGTGTACGTCAACCTATTTATTTTATGAATTCAGACTACTTCCTGTTGACGTAAACGTCAACCTAAAATAACCTTAAACTATTCCTAACCTGTAACGTTTCATTTGCAAGTATGAAATTGCCATCGTAAAGGCACAGGTCCGTCACACAAAAGAGGTTAATATGGTCGAACGCGAAACCATGGAATTTGATGTCGTTATTGTCGGCGCTGGGCCTGCTGGCTTAGCTACCGCAATCCGATTAGCGCAACAAGCACAAGAAAAACAACAAGAGTGTACGATTTGCGTAGTTGAAAAAGGCTCAGAAGTGGGTGCCCATATTTTATCTGGTGCAATATTTGAGACCACTGCATTAGATGAGTTGCTGCCTAATTGGCAAGACCTTGATGCTCCCGTTACAACTAAAGTAACCAATGATGAGATTTATTGGTTTAATAATGACAACAAAGCAACTGCCATCCCTCATTTTGCGACCCCAAAAAGTTTTCATAACACGGGTAACTATATTGTCTCTATGGGCAATGTGTGTCGTTGGCTCGCTGAACAAGCTGAGAACTTAGGGGTTGAGGTTTTTCCAGGGTTTAGCGCTCATTCATTAATAATAGAAGACGATACTGTAAAAGGTATTGTTACTGGCGATATGGGCCTTGATAAAGACGGCAACGAAAAAGATGGTTTTATGCCGGGTATGGAGCTTCGTGCAAAGTACACTGTATTTGCCGAGGGCTGCCGTGGCCATTTAGGCAAACAATTAATCAATCAATTTGCCCTTGATGCCGATGCATCACCACAACATTATGGTTTGGGCTTTAAAGAAATTTGGCAAATAGATCCTGCCAAACACAAGCAAGGTAACGTTGTTCACGGAACTGGTTGGCCGCTCGCTGGGGATACAAATGGCGGTGCGTTTATGTACCATAGTGAAAACAACCAAGTTGTAGTGGGGCTGATTGTTGATTTAAATTATTCAAATCCACATTTAAGCCCGTTTGATGAATTTCAACGTATGAAACATCATCCTGTTTTTAAAGATATTCTCCAAGGTGGTGAGCGAATTTCTTATGGTGCTCGCGCAATTGCAAAAGGTGGCCTGCATTCTTTACCTAAAATGCATTTCCCTGGTGGTTTACTTGTTGGCTGTGATGCTGGCACCTTAAACTTTGCAAAAATCAAAGGTAATCATACTGCAATGAAATCAGGCATGATTGCAGCTGAGGTTATTTTTAAAGCCTTGTGTAACGCACAGGCGCACTCTGATCTTACTGAGTATGCACAAGCCTTTAAGCAAAGCTGGGCCTATAAAGAGTTGCACCAATCTCGCAACTTTGGTCCTGCAATGCATAAACTCGGTAAGTTTATAGGAGGAGCTTATAACACCCTTGATCAAAATATGTTTGGTGGCGGCTTACCGTTTACTATTAAAGATAACACACCAGATCACTGCACATTAGTTGATAAAAACCAAGCAGATAAAATTGACTACCCAAAACCTGATGCTGTACTTAGCTTTGATAAGTTGTCATCTGTGTTTTTATCAAACACTAACCATGAAGAATCTCAGCCGTGTCATTTACAACTAAAAAACAACGCCATCCCTATTGACGTAAACCTTGTAAAATTTGACGAACCAGCACAGCGCTATTGTCCTGCGGGGGTTTATGAAGTGCAACAGGTTGACGGTAAAGATGAGTTTGTGATCAATTCACAAAATTGTGTGCATTGTAAAACCTGCGATATTAAAGATCCAAGCCAAAATATTACATGGGTAACCCCTGAAGGTGCTGGTGGGCCAAACTACCCCAATATGTAAATTATTTTAAATTTTGAACTAATCCTAAATTGCAGGGGCTTCGGCCCCTTTTTTGCGCTATGCTCAATAATAACCGTCTAATAGTAAAGAGTAATATGTATGCCGTCGTCAAATGTAGTGTTTCGTTTTTTAGCTGAGCCCACCGATGTTAACTTTGGAGGAAAAGTCCACGGTGGTGTTGTCATGAAATGGATTGACCAAGCTGGGTATGCATGTGCCGCTGGTTGGAGTGGTCACTACTGCGTTACGGTGTCAGTGGCTGGTGTTAAATTTCGCCGCCCTATTCTTGTTGGTCAAATAGTTGAGGTAGAAGCTAAAATCGCTCATACGGGTAAAACAAGCATGCAAATCTTTATACAAGTGAGATGTGGTGATCCAAAAACACAAAATATGGTTGAAACAAATCACTGTGTTATTAGTTTCGTAGCCATGGATGAAACTGGCTACCCTGTTAATGTGCCAGAATACGTGGCAGTGAGTAGCGAAGAGAAACAACTTGAAAACTACGCAATAAAAATGAAAGAAATCGCCATTGAAACTGAAACCTTACTACACAAATGTGAGCCAGAATAATCACTAAGTAAAGTTTACATATCGCCATGAAAAGCTTTCCATGGCGAAACTGAACACATGAATAAAAACACACCAACCTGCTGATAGATTAGACAAAAACACCATTTTTAGCTTTTAATTTAGCCAACTTCAAGCTGGCATAATCAATGCAATTATAAAAGAGACAAGTAACCACGGGTTATTTATTTTTATTTTATAAAGGAGCTATTTAATGATTAAAACACTTTCTCTTTCAGCACTTGCTTTAGCAACTCTTGGCTTTAACTCTGCAGCGCAGGCTGATGTTAACGAGATGGACTCACCACGTATTTATACTGGTATCGGCTACGGTCAATATTCTTTTCAATTTGAAGATTCAGAAAACGACATTGATTTTGACGATGACTCACAAATGCTCAAAGGCTACATTGGTACCCAATTTAATAAATATTTAAGTCTCGAACTTGCTTATCAAAATTTTGATGAAGTAAGTGACATAGACAGCTATGCCGAAGTAGATGGTATATCTCTCGCCGGACGCTTAGCAGCGCCAATTACTGAGAGCTTTTCAGTTTATGCTAAAGGCGGTTGGTTAGAGTGGGACGCAGAAGTAACCAGCGATATCCCTGCCCTTGGCGAAATTTCTGCTGAGCAAAGTGGTGGTGATGTATTTTACGGTGCGGGTTTAGAGTACGCATTTACAAGCAACGTGCAAGTTCGCTTAGAGTATGAACGCTATAAATTAGAAGACGATATTGATACTGATATGGATGTCGCGTCTGTTTCAGTGCAATACATGTTCTAACATTTTTTATATACCCCTTGTTTAAGGCAGCTTCAGGCTGCCTTTTTTAGTATGAACAGGTAGAATGGCGTATCTTCAACAGTCATTGAGTTTCATGAACGATTTTCAACTAACGGCCATTGGCCATATTCAATCTCCATATAAACAGAAGTTTGCTATTCCTCGCCAACCTCGTTTAGTGCCACAAGCCAAAGCAAAGCTTGTGTTTGCTGCTGATTTTAACCGTGAAGAATTTGTTCGTGGCTTAGATGAGTTTAGCCATATTTGGTTACTCTTTCGTTTTCATGAAACCGCTGATAAAGGTTACTCTGCGATGGTTAGACCGCCACGCTTAGGAGGCAATGAGCGTAAAGGTGTGTTTGCAACACGTGCGACCTTTAGACCCAATGCCATTGGTATGAGCGCAGTAAAGCTCGAAGGCATTGAATATAAAAATGGTCAATTATGCTTATTGTTAGCGGGCATTGATTTACTTGATGGCACACCAATTTTAGATATAAAACCTTATTTACCCTATTCTGATGCTATGGTCGATGCAACCGCAGGCTTTGCTGATACTCGCCCAGAAACGCAAATGACCGTTGAATTTAGCTCATCAGTACTCGAGTTTATCAAACAGCAGACCGACTACCCTGATTTACACGACTTTATCAATAATGTCCTTAAGCAAGACCCTCGCCCTGCTTACAAAAAACAAAAAGAGGGTGAACAAAGTTATGGGATGACCTTGTATGATTTTAATATCCGTTGGCAGGTTAACGGCGAACATAACTACGTCACTAGCATAGAAAAAAACTAGAAAAACACACTTAGCGCTTTAGTGTAAAAGCAACCACTGCTAAACTGAGTGCCTTATTGAAATAATAATTTTATAACTATCGGAATAAACATGCGTACCAGTCAATATATTCTCGCAACACTTAAAGAAACGCCTTCAGATGCTGAAATTGTATCGCATCAATTAATGTTAAGAGCGGGTATGATCCGTCGCGTCGCGTCGGGCCTATATACTTGGTTACCCTCTGGTTTACGCGTGTTACGTAAAGTAGAAAACATCGTGCGCGAAGAAATGGATAAAGCAGGCGCTATCGAAATGCTAATGCCTGTAATTCAGCCTGCTGATTTATGGGAAGAGTCGGGTCGTTGGGATCAGTTTGGCCCAGAGTTAGTCCGCTTTACAGATCGCCATAATCGAACGTTTGCATTAGGCCCAACTCACGAAGAAGTGATCACTGATTTTGTTCGTAAAGAGATCAACTCTTACAAGCAACTACCTATCACTTTGTATCAAGTACAAACAAAAGTACGTGATGAACGTCGCCCTCGCTTTGGTGTAATGCGCGCACGTGAATTCACCATGAAAGACGCATACTCGTTCCACTTAAGTGATGAATGTTTAGATGCAACTTACCAAGCGATGCACAAAGCATACTGTAATATTTTTGAACGCTTAAACCTAGATTACCGCCCAGTTATTGCTGACACGGGGTCAATTGGCGGTAGCGTATCGCATGAGTTTCATGTATTGGCTGAGTCTGGTGAAGATGCGATTGCATTTAGTGATGCCAGTGACTACGCTGCGAACATTGAAAAAGCAGAAGCACTCGCACCAAGTGAAGCTCGCCCTGCACCGAGCAAAGAATTAAAAGCATTCCCTACGCCAGATGCAAAAACTATTGATGAGCTTAAAAAGCATTACGGTGTAAAACCACATCGTGGTGTTAAAACGCTGATTGTATATGGCGCGCCAAATGAAGAAGGCCAACGAGGCTTGGTTGCTTTAGTTGTGCGAGGTGATCATGATCTTAATGAACTTAAAGCAGAGAAACACTCATTAGTCGATGCGCCTCTCGAGATGGTAAAAGAAGCTGATATTATTGCCGCTGTAGGTGCAAAACCTGGTTCTTTAGGACCTGTAGGTTTATCTATGCCAATTATTATTGACCGCACAGCCAATGTGATGGCTGACTTTGTTGCAGGCGCTAATAAAGACGACGAGCATTACAGTGGCATAAACTGGGATCGCGATGTAACAGATTACCTAGTTGCTGACTTACGTAACATTGTTGAAGGTGACGCCAGCCCTTGTGGTCAAGGTAACTTACAAATCAAGCGCGGCATTGAAGTTGGTCATATCTTCCAACTTGGGACTAAGTACTCAGAAGCAATGAAAGCCGGTGTATTAAGCGAAACAGGTAAAAACCAAATAATGACCATGGGTTGTTACGGTATTGGCGTGTCTCGCATCGTCGCTGCTGCTATTGAGCAAAATAATGACCAATACGGTATTATTTGGCCTCAGCCTATTGCGCCATTTGACATTGCTATTGTGCCAATGAATATGCACAAATCTCATCGTATTCCTGATATTGCTAATAATCTTTATGAAGGGTTAAAAGCAGCAGGGTTAGAAGTGTTATTTGATGATCGTAAAGAACGCCCTGGTGTGATGTTCAACGATATGGAATTATTGGGTGTGCCTTTCACATTGGTTATTGGCGAACGTAACCTTGATGAAAACAAAGTAGAACTTAAAAATCGCCGTACTGGCGAAAAGCTAATGATTGATATTGATACCGCTGTAGAAGCAATTAAAACTGCGATGAACGTTTAATTTAACGTCAATCTAGTTGAATATAAAAGCCGCTTTATGCGGCTTTTTTGTTCCCTGCTTTTTATCATCACACTACTTTTTTCATTGTAAGCATGTGCTCTATTATGCTGAGCTCGATACTAAGTGTCATAGATGTTTCGTTAAACTGTCGCGTTAACGTCATCAAATTTACCTAACGTAGTTATTATTACACTATCAATAACGACTATGACTAATAACAACACAAGTGATAAACAATACTTTCCCGCAGTATGGATCTCAGATGTACACCTGGGCTATAAAGATTGCAGAGCTGATTACCTACTCGATTTTTTAAACAGCATTGAATGCGATACCCTCTATTTAGTAGGCGACATAATTGATCTTTGGTCTATGAAGCGCAACTTTTATTGGCACTCAAGCCATTACCAAGTTTTAACATGCATTCAAGAAAAAGCATCTCAAGGCACGCGTGTTATCTATATTCCCGGCAATCATGATGAAACATTCAGGCAATATATAAACAACAGCTTATTCGGTATTGAAGTACACCAGCAATATATTCATACCACAAAAGCTAATAAGCGCTTTTTGCTTGTCCATGGTGATGATTTTGACTCTGCCACTCGCTACAACAAGCTAATAAGTATTGCAGGTGATGCGGGTTATGATTTTTTACTTTTTTTAAATCGCTGGACGAACCGTATTCGCCGGCTGTTTGGTCAGAACTACTGGTCACTTGCAGCGTGGATAAAAGCCCGCGTTCATAAAGCACGAGAAGCAATAGAAGCTTTTGAAAATGCAGCTATTCATGAAGCGAAAAAACAAGGTGTTGATGGAATTATTTGTGGTCATATCCATCACCCTGAAATTAAAGTAGTTGATGGGATTGTGTATTGCAACGATGGCGATTGGATAGAAAGCTGCACAGCACTGGTAGAGCAAGCATGTGGAAGGATTGAACTGCTACATTGGAGTGATACCAAAAAAGTGCTTAACTCAGCAGATGAATCATCACACAGCCGAGTTAAAAATAAGGAGCAAAAATCGGCTGCTTAATTAAGCAGCCACATCGCTAACTTGTTTTTCAAGGTTTTTGGTTTAATAGGCTTAGTAATGTAATCATTCATACCCGCTGAAATACACCGTTCCCTATCCCCTGCCATTGCACTGGCTGTCATAGCAATAATCGGGATATGGCGATAGACAATGCCGGCTTTATTATTTCGGATCTCACTTGTCGTATCATAACCATTAAGATTAGGCATTTGACAATCCATTAAAATAACATCAAATGGCTGTTGTTGGTGCGCTTGTAATGCTTCGAGTGCTTCCACACCATCGCTTGCACACGTAATACTGACCTGGGTTCGTTTTAAAATGGCTTTAGCAACTTCGATATTGATCATATTATCATCCACCAGCAAGACTTTGTATCGAGAGAGATCAACATGAACCTCGCCTTCAGAATCAGCTTTCTGGGAAGGAAGTAAAAAGCTATTACTTGCACCAAATATACTTGCCAGCTTATAGCTAAACTGATCTTGTGTTAGCGGCTTATTAAGCATGTGGCAGTTTTCAGGAAAGCTCGCTTTATCAGCCTTACTTAATAATAAATCACGCAAAATTAACATATACTTTTTATTTTGCTGTTCGCATAAAGCGATTAATTTATCGAGCAGTGGGTGCTCGTTATCAATCACCATGAGGTCGACATTGAACGTATCGTACTCTTCTAGATAATCAAAACGTTGTATGTTATTTAAATCAACTTTACAGTTTTTGACAAGTAAATTGGTAATATTTTGAAACACACTCTCTTTTGCAATTAACACGCCTACTTGAATATCTGCGGCTAATTCAATAGGGGTATTTAATTTTTTCTCGGGTGCAACATGAAGATCTACATAGGCAGTAAAGCAGCTGCCTTTGCCTTTTTCACTGGTTACACTTATATCTCCGCCCATTAGTTGCGCTAGTTTTTTACAAATCGATAAACCAAGCCCTGTACCACCAAAGTGTCGAGTAGTACTTGTGTCTTCTTGAGTAAATACATCAAATAATTTATCTATATTTTCTTGCGCAATACCTATACCAGTATCCTGAATAGAAAAACTCATACGTAGTTTATCTTCAGTTAGATATTTACAATCAAGTGTTAAACTTACTTCGCCTTGGTGGGTAAATTTAAAAGCATTATTCAATAAATTGATCAAAATTTGTTTTAAACGATGGCTATCCCCAACAAGCATTCGATCCATGACTTTATCGGTATTTAATAACACTTCGAGCCCTTTTCTCTGGCCCTGTATCGCCATTGAAGTGATCATATCACTGCAAACAGTAATTACATCAAAGCTATGATTATCAATATCAAGCTTACCCGCTTCAATCTTAGAAAAATCAAGAATGTCGTTTATAAGTGTCATTAATGAATTAGCACTACTATTTGCAAAGCTTAAATACTGTAGCTGCACGTCACTTAATGGGTCTTCTTTAAGCATTTCTAGCATCCCCAACACACCATTCATTGGCGTGCGGATCTCATGGGAAATATTCGCCACAAAATCACTTTTAGCTTGGCTGGCTGCAAGCGCTTCTTCTATCGCACTTTCAAGCTCCACTGTACGCTGTGATACTTTTAACTCTAGTGTCTCATTTAATAATTCAAGCTCGCTCTGAGTTTGCTTTAAAGAATTAATATTTCTCAAAATCGCCGCTATTTGATTTCGCTGAGTGAACACATCAAAAACACAGGTTAAAGTAACAGAATAAAAGTGCCGGATGTTATCAGTATCTATATATACAGCTTCAAATGGTGGTTTTGCTCCTTTGTTGATAGTTTCACTTAAACTGTGCTTATCTTTATTTTTTAATTCAAATAACTGCGTAAAATTCGTTTCATTTAATAGTAAATCAAAGCTTTGCAACGCTGTTTTATTTGCATTACTGATCACACCATTTTCTTCTACAGTGACGATTGAATCTAGTGAGTTCTCAATGATTTTATTATTCTGTTCTTTCAATGAGTGAATTTCTAACTTACGGTTAATGTAACGTTGATAAAACAAGACCATAAACAATAAGACTGAAAACAGTGAAAAAACCACTAAAATGAAACTCTCACGCCTATTTGCAATTTCTTTTAGTAATACCGAAGTGTCAATTGACACTGCAAGCTCTAAAGGCAACATGCTAATATCGTTACTATCAAATGCAATACGTTGCTTGAGGTAATACTGATTTGGTAAACCACTCATAGCCAAAGTATCTTGCATACTGATATCTTGGCTTTCATTGAAAACAGTTGACCATGTTATATCTTGACCAAATTCAAACCCAAATGTCAGATCTGACTGCGGGTGCGATAAAAACTGATTTTGATTGTTTAAAAGATAGATATCTACCCCATCAGGAAGACTAAAAATCAAACTATCAAAGAGTTCTTCTGCAAAGTAATTTGTAACAAGTACTGCAAAAACAAACCCTTCCTTATTAAACACAGGTTTAGCTACCCTATAAGTACTTACATAGGGAACTTGGATCTCTCCGTTTTCTCGGTTGTAGTCAATGGGTGATATATAAACAGAGTTTTGGTCTAACATACTGGCTTTAAGCATATAATCTCGCTGGCCCTTATGCTGTAATTGCTCACCTTCTATACGTCTTATAACACCATCTAAATCTCTGTCTACTCTTACAACCTCTTGGCCATCATTGGCTAAAGTTATGTACCTTGCCTGTAATAAATACTCGTCTGTATTCATAAAACCACTGAAAATCCCAGCCAGACGTGTCTGCCATACTTCAATGGGTGTATTTAGAAGCGGATCTATAAAATTATTATCTGTTGCTCTACTAATACCTGAAATGGGCGGTGTAGCATTTAAAAAACGAATAGACGTAACACTACTTTTTAACTGTCTTTTTAAAGATAAGCTTTTTGTACTCAATTCTTGATTGAGGTTTGTTTGAGCTGTGCGGTAAACATCTTGTCTAACTTTAAGCTCGAATATATATAAAGCAGAGATCGCGATAATGCTAAAGACGAGCAGCGCTAATAAAGATATTTTATTGCTGCGAAAAAGATGACTAATTGAAGATTGGAAGTGCATTAATATTGCCATATAGCTTTTCAAATACAGGTTATAGTATAGAGCAAGTAGAATATGAATTTGTTAAATTTTTTAAAATTTGTCTATTTAAGAGAATAAAGAGTAAATTACTTAATATCATACCAACATCAAAATCCCACGTTCCTAAATAAACGTTTTTATGATCCGACATGTAGCTTGTTTCGATTTGACTCTGAATTTTACAGTCTCTAAAAATTGTGGTTCACAAAAACCGATAAGTGAACCGAGATCACTACAGCCGCACTACCATTGGCAATTTATTATTTGAAGCGCTGTGATAAGCTTTCTAAAAATTGGATTGCAGAATGAGTCATATCTGCCTGAATAATCCCTGCTTTGATTTGCAGTTCACTCTCATCAATAAATTTAGAATCAACAGACTTTAGGTTTATATCATAGTCATATGTTTTTATTTGGACAGGAAGAACAGCATGTTGATAACTCACTCTGCGAATAACTTCAGAAAGTGGCTGCTCTAGAATAGCAACAAAGGCTTGGCCAAATTTGCGATCTTCTTTGGCTCTTGAAAGTAACCAGTCATATTGTTTTTGACTCATATACTTATTAGGCAGCTCAAGGTACTGAATTTCATGATCAACATCACCTTCAAACTTTCCAACTAATTTATTGTTTCCTACTTTTTCATAACGTATAAATTCACTTTCATCATTGATAGGATCAATACTCATTTCAAATATCTGTTCTGCCGATATATTAGTGATTTGTGCAGCCATTTCTTTGCGTGCATCTTCTGCTCTTTGGTTAGTAACATTGTAGTCAAGTAGGTAAGCTCGCTGGGTTTTATGCTCAATAACATATTGACCTTTCCACTTTACAGTCATCTCAGTAAGCTTTTCATCTTTTAGCTGGTAATCGGTGCGTAAGTAGGTGTCGTTAACCTTGACTGTAATATCAGCAAAATGCTCACCGCCCTTAATCACTTCGTATTTTACTGTTAAGTTATTGCTATTAGCTATCGTTTGACTGCTTATCAACAAGAAGAAAAAAATAGCGACTAGTTTAATATTTTTTTGCACCTTAACGTATATCCTTATTTATTAATTGCTTATTTTATATTCTAATCTTAATTAAAACACACTAAAATTAATTTTTCAGTAAATTATCCATATACCACTTGCCATCTTTTAAGCCAAAACGGCATTTGTTATAAACTGTGCGCTGATCTTTAAACCTTTTATCATTGGCATCAAATTTATAATATATAAATGCTTGCTCTGTATACCCCCACTTTTTATACGTTTCTTTAACAGCGCTACACTCAGTATTTTCAGAGTAGTTAACAAGCTTTGATTCAACAAGACGAAAGTTTTTATGCCATCGTACTCTTTTGCGTAGTATTTTTTATGTGCCCTATCAACATGTTTGGTGATCGCTTTATCTGCATTGGGATATGATCAACAGGTGTAAAAAGTTGCTTACTTAAATAACTGTTCATCTTTATTTTTTACTATTTCTACTGCTTTAAGGCAGCTTTCTTTTGGGATTGTTAAATCAATCTCTGCGTGGCATGTAAAGCTTGCTAATAGCGACAGTGGCAATAAGTATTGATTCATTATTTATCCTTAACAATATTACGAATTAAAAGAGCTTATAAGGTTTGGTAAATTACTCGCATTGATAATTACTATCACGATAAATAAGCCGACCATCAAGCCAATGTGCCGCTTAAATGGGTAAACCATTTCGCTTGTTCTATCTAATGAAACTGGGTATTGGTATTTTAGTAACGAATATACGAGGGCCTCACTATCAACACTCCAGTGAGAAAGTGCTATGCTCTGCCCTTTTGTAGTATTAAAAACAAGCGATATTAGGTGTGACCTTTTTGTAGTTCTGCCAATAGAGTCATCAATTGTGTCGTAATTGTAATTCCATTTAGCCTCGATGCTGACAATATCCTGTTTAGTTAATGTGCGCGGTTTTTTGTCGGTAAATAGTAACGCCGGCAGATAAAGCTCATCGCTATTTATTTTAATATCAATAAAAGGAGATGTTTTTGCTAAGCTTGAATTCAAGTTTTTAAATCATCGTACAGGAAACAAGTTATTAATATTTAATTGTTACAGGTCTGTTTGATTTTAAATTATTTTTTGCTAAAGTGGTGGTTATGGATGGGTAGGTCAGTCAAGGATGATGGTGCATCACATATTAATTTTTCGTTTTTTTCAATTGATGATGAGCATCAAAGCTTTTTTGGATGCTCCATTTATTCTTCAACACTCTTTGAATGTTCAGCGTTACTTTACTATTCAAATAGTGAATAAAATTTCTAATAATAAGTTTGAAATAATTGAATTTGATTCAACTTCAATTGTGTTATCACATCATTATTTTGATCAAGTTGCATGAATATACAATATACTCAGCCATCAATTGAGCTAAGCGCTAAATATAGTAATAAGTTCAAAGCTAATTTTGCTAAGCTTAATGTGATATTTTCCCCAAAGCCTAAAGTTGAAAAGCCTGACTGCAATATATCTACGAATATTAAAACAACATCGATATTTGAATTAATATCTTTAGTTAAATTCAAACGCTCTCATGCAAAGAAAAAATAATACTTCAAAATAATCAAGGTATTATAGTTGGCAACAACTAGGGTACCTACCAATTATTGTTAATAAAAAGGAATTAATAGTGCAAAAAAGTAAACTAACTAAAAGTGCGTTGTATGTCGGGGTAGCTTTAGCATCGACTTCAGCTATTGCAGCTAATAGCTGGTTGTCACGTGTTAATACGGTTGATCAGCAGCAATATAAAAAAGTATTGACAGCTCAAAAGGTTAAATCTATACCAGCTGTTAGTACTGATTCATCTAAAGCGGTTTTTGATATTACAGTATCATTGCATAATAACCCTGAAGGGTCAGAAAAAGTTGTTTATGAAGAAATATTTTCTCACTTTGCAGATGCTGTTTGTGAGCAGACAAATGGTGAGCATAAGCTTGGTAAAATAAATGTATTTAGAGAGAATAAGCATCGTTCTAAATCAGATATTATATGGGGTAAAAGAGAATGGCCACGAGCTAATGCCTCAGGTTTTGGCGCTAATGGTATGCATATTTGGTTTGGAGATGTTTTTCCTAATGGCTCAGGGCCGGGAATAGACCATAACATGTTACATGATCCTCAAGGGGCAGGATATACTTTAGCTCATGAATGGAGCCATTATGCCTATGGTTTATTTGATGAGTATCAGGGTATAGCTGATTCTGCAGAACCTAATACACCTATTAAGAGTGATGCGCCAACTACGTCTATTATGAGCAATCAGTGGCAAGCATTGACGGCAGGTATGCAATGGTTAAATCATTCTACTAAGGACACCATTGGTAATATTGACCTCACAGCACAAGGTCGTATATATGGTAAAAGTGCCTGGGAAGTGCTACTACAAGATGTGAAAGATGACCCTAAAACAGGTCGTAAAACAGCACAACCAAGCCGAACACGGTTTTTGACTTTGGCAGATAATGCTCCTGATTTAGATACGCCGCTAAAGATCAAATTGCCAGCAGAGCGAGACTCTTGTCAAAACCAGCTTGATGTAGTTTGGATTGAGGGTGATATAGACATGCAAGTTGTGGTAGATCGTTCTTATAGTATGTTAGGTCCAGCAATGAGTAATGCAAAGAAGGCTGCTAAAACTCTTGTGGATGCAACTGCTGAAGGTAGTACATCAATGGGGCTTGTTAGTTTCTCAAGTGACGATAGGGTTCAGCAAGATTATCCTGTTACAAAAATTGAAAGTTCGGATTCATCTGTGAAAAATGAACTAAAAGCAGCAATAGATGCTATCTATGAGAATGGCAGTACAGCGCTTTACGATGGTTTACAGCTGGCATTAGATAACCTAACCAATTATCAGTACAATAAAGACAGTAATGCTCCGGGTGTTGTATTTATTTTGGCTGATGGCTACGATAATGATTCAAGTTATACACAAGAACAGATTATAGCTAATTATCAAAATAGTAACATTACTATTTTTAGCTTAGGTTATGGCTTTGCATCACCCACAGGGCCTTTGTTAACAATTGCTAATGAAACAGGCGGAAAATACTTTTCGTCACCCACTACACTTACAGAAATTGTGGATACATTTTTACAGGCTAATGCCACTGCAACAGACAACCAAAATTTAGCATCCTCAACTTTTATTATAGATAGTTTACAAAGTGTTACCCAAGTTATTGCTATTGATTCAGGGTTGGATAATCTAAATATATTTATCAATTTTAATGCTAACCCTGATGATTTACAGTTAACTCTTTTAAATAGCATCGGCAATGAAGTCAGTGATGTAGCTTTTAACTGTAATGATGCGGCAGAAACATTGTCTTGCAGTGTTTATATTACAAACCAACACATATCGTTGCACGGCACAGGAGAGTGGCAATTACAGATTACCAGTTTAAATGATGTTGATAGTTTAACTGCTACTGTTAATGTAAGTGCAGAACCTAGTTTATCCGGTAGCTATACCTTGAGTGTTGAAGGTTCACAAGGAAATGCGGTCATCTATCCCTCCCCTATGATTCTGACAGCCGCAATCACTAAAGATAAATTAATTACTGGCGCTAATGTTCTTGCAACAATTACAGATCCTAATCAGACCCCAACTGATTTAAAAATGTTTGATAATGGCTTGGAAGGTGATGCAGTCGCCGGGGATGGTATCTACTCTGTAATAGCACCCTATAATGAAAATGGCATTTATCAAGTTGAAGTCAACGTGAATAATGATGATGATAATGCTATTTATACTACGACAGGTTTATTAACACCAACACGTGATGGCTCCGTACCTGAGATGGAAGCTTTACCAAGCATAGATGAAAACTTTATACGTATTGCTAAAGCCTCATTAGTCGTAAGTGATGTGCCACGATCAGACTATAATGATAAGTATTATTTTAGCGATCAATTGATCTCAAATAATGCAGACAAAAGTGGTGTAATAGATGGCCAAAGCGATTTAGACTTTTATGAAATAAATGATATAGATACGACTAAAGAGCTAGTGGTGCGTGTTACGAATTTAAGTTTAGGAATGACACCTAACCTTAATTTATATAAATCAGATGGTACAACTCCTATTAAAGAGAATATCACTTTGCAGAGTAATCCATCCAAAACTGGTTATGTATATTATAAAATTGATCAATCTGAAGTTGAATCAAAAATTTACGCTGCAGTAAAACATCAAGATCCAAATGCTCGTATGGGAGGATATCAAATTAGTACTGGTGAGCCTATTTATACGGATGTGACTATTAACAATATCCCTTCTAACAATGCGCCTGAAGTAAAGGCTGATACTATCTCTGCTTTGTCAGGAGAAGTAACTGTTATTAAACCACTAGATAACGATTCTGATTTAGATGGTGATACTTTGGTTATTGATAGTATACGAACTGATGGGACTATCGGGTTAGTTACTTTAGCACAGAATGAAGTAACTTATGATGCATCTTCTGCATTCTCCGACCAAGCTCCAGGAACGGTTGTAACAGATTCTTTTATTTATATCGTTACCGACAATAAAGGCGCTTTCGTTGAAGGCAAAGTAATTGTTACAGTAACGATCCCAGGTGAAGACTCAGAGCCTGTAGAAGAACCAGACAAAGTTAGTTCACGTAACAATGATAGTGGTAGTCTATTTTGGCTTACAATGATGTTAACACCGCTTTCGTTATTGAGGCGCCGTAAAAAATAACTTAACCGAAAAGCTTTATTAGTTTTAAAAAGGCCTCCGCAATTTATTTTTACGAAGGCCTTTCTTTATATTAACTTTTTACTCTATATGTAAAATGCATCAATGAGACATCTATGCATTTACATTTTTTGTTAACTAAAAGTATTCAAATACAAACGCATAAACCAGCAGATACTGGATAACCGCTCTCGGTATTGTTTTACCGTTTAGTTGAAAAAGGAACTAACAAGACGTTCATTCTAATTTATGAAGCGAAAGCTGTGTTCATATATTTACTTTCTAAGCTAATAATTTCTGTTTTATGACTGCGTTACTTTCATTTCATCATGAAATAAGCAGTTATTATTATTGAACTTAAATTACACGCATGAAAATAATTGCATGATTGCAGCTTTAATTCTTTATTGAAGACTTTTAACTTTATGCCAGCAGCTTTTCGCAGTTACTGACGTTGCTACGCCGTTTTCTGCTCAAGTGTTCACAGTAACTCTCTTGTGAGGTCGTCCTACCTACTGCGCCATGAAACACGCGCGTAAATTGCGTGGTTAGTTTTAACCAGTTTTCAGGAGAAATATTTACACGTCTTAATAACGGTAAAATAGTCTTTTCTATGTATCCTCGCTTACCTTCACGAATACAGCGCCCTGTTAGGTCAACAAGTTCAAGATACGACTTAAGCTCAAACGGTAGCCCTTTTGGCATAATTTGACGTGATCTACCTGCAAAGCGTAATAGCTGTTTAGGTTGCTTACCTATCGTTGCGCTATCTACTCTTTTTTGTACGCTGGTGTGGTCAGACTCTTCTGGTGTTTTAGCCATTTGAGCTCTAATCGGGTTTAAATCAACATACGCCATACACGTTGCTAATGCCGCTTCATCTAACAAAGCTTGTGATTTAAAGCGACCTTCCCAGAACCGGCCTGTACACTTATCTTCTTTGTTTGCTCTTCGTGCAATGTCTTCATTTAACAAGCGCATAAACCAGCTTATACTGGATAACCGCTCACGGTATTGTTTCACTGTTTGATTAAAAAAGATAAGCTCTGCTTTACTTAACTTTTCACCTTGTATGTATTTTTGCGTGAGTAACGTGCCTTTAAACGGTTTATGCCAGCGAATACCAATTGCTTTGTCATGTAATCGATTCACTTTTTTGTCATCAACATGCAGGACTAAATGCGTGTGGTTACTCATTACTGCATAAGCACATACATCGTAAGCGTCTAGCAAAGTGCACCTGCCAGTAATTCGTCAAACCGATTAAGCTATTTCTGAATTTCAATTAGGAGATAGCCATGAGAAAAACACGTAGCCTTGAGCAGTGGCGTAACATTATCGAAGAACAACAAGCCAGCGATTTAACTATTACTGAGTTTTGCCAGCAACATGCCTTATCTAAAA
>NZ_JABEPJ010000051.1:0-676 GCF_013002825.1 Pseudoalteromonas sp. NEC-BIFX-2020_002 | reverse complement strand
ATCCCTGCTGTTATCGACAGAGTGATCCAACAAGCCATTGCTCAAGTGATTAGCCCTTATTTTGAGCCTCAATTTTCACCACATAGTTATGGTTATCGCCCTCATAAAAGAGCCAGTCAAGCAGTGAGCCATGTTCAATCTTGTGTTAAACAAGGTTATAAAACAGCGGTTGATATTGACTTGTCTAAGTTCTTTGATGAAGTAGACCATGACATGCTGATGAATCGTGTTGGTCGTAAAATCAAAGACAAAGCACTCATGCGCCTACTCGGTAAGTATCTACGAGCGTGAGTAGCAGAGCGCGAAACAGGTCTGTGGTTTGAGTCAACCAAAGGCGTCCCTCAAGGTGGGCCATTATCCCCTTTACTTTCCAATATTTTACTCGATGAATTAGATAAGAAGCTAACCTATAAACACCTTAAGTTTGCACGTTACGCTGATGACATAATCATTTTAGTAAAAACCAAAAGCGAAGGACTAATAATCCAACGGGAAATTACTGCGTTCATCACTAAGCGATTAAAGCTCAAAGTGAACGAATCGAAAAGCCGAGTCGGTCCAGTAACAGGCTCGAAATTTCTCGGGTTTACCTTTCGTTACGGTCAAGTGCAAATTCACGAACAGGCGCTAAAGAAATTTAAAGCAAATGTAAGAGAACTCACTAACCGCAACTGGG